>JAAERO010000530.1 GCA_024230315.1 Hyphomicrobium sp. | reverse complement strand
CAACCTGACAGCACCACACCAACCGCCGAAAACAAGAAGGCCCCTTTAGCTAAAGGGGCCTTCCTGCTTCAACCGCCCCTACATCAGCTGGCCTAATGTTACTCCGCCACGGTGGCCGGTTTTTACTCCGCCGTTGACAGAGGGAGTTGGGTCAGCCTCATTATCAATGACGGCGATAGCGTGACGCGCTCACGCGCGATCTGTGGGAACTCGACCTTGGCACCAAGGGAAGGCCCGGACAGCTCTGTTGAAGATTTGAGGGGAAGGCCATCCGGGCCAATGTGTGCTGCCCAAGCGTGGCTTGCTCCGCAGCACGCGTTTCGCATAGCGGCATTCACTTTCGATGCGAAGCCCGCCAGATACGTTGGTCTTCTTTTGCTGTGGATGACGCGGCAACAGCGTTGTTCGAGGCTTGAAGGCTGAACGCTTGAAACAACAGGCGAAAGGCGCAGCCTCACAAGAGGTTAGTCCTGCTTCAGGGCGTTGCGCCCAATACCTTGAGGGCGACCGTGGCCATTTGGTTCGATGGGTCGATCTGAAGTGCCTTACGATAATCGGCGATGGCTCGTTCCTTGTCGCCCTTTGCCACGTAGGCGCTGCCCCGGTTGGCGTAAGCTTCGGGATCCTGAGGATTGATCTCGATAACTTTGTCGGCGTCCGCAACGGCGCGGACAAATTCACCTATATCTTTGTAGGCGCTGCCCCGTCCATAATAGGCTAAGGCGAATTCAGGGTTGAGCTTAATCGCCTCGTTGTAGTCGGCGATTGCCTCATCAAGCTCGCGCTTCAGATAATAGGTGTTGCCCCGGCTCCAATAGGCAACGGCTCTGTTCTTCTGGCTTTCTCGCTTTCCGCGATCGATGATCGCCGTGCAGCCGCGAATCGCGCGGACCGGGTGAGCGGACTGATTGCAGTCGCTGTATCGGTCGGCGCCGACATCAGTGGCCCATAGAATCGGCGAAAGAGCAAAGACAAGAAGCCGCAGCATTGGGTCCCCCCATCATCGTCAGGCAAGTGGGCGCACACTAGAGAAAGAGGGGGCCCCTTGCCAGCGCGCTCAAGTGATTATTGCCCAGCGTTGCAATTATGAGCCGTATACCGACGGGCAATCGTCGCTGAGCTTTCGGAGACATCGCGTAACGCGCAATCTTTATATGTGGTGAAGAACAGAAGTGACAAACCCGATCGTCGCTCCCGATAGGCACGTATCCGAGATAAGGAATACGGGTGATACTCCAGCGCCCTGGATGCCTCGGTATCCTTTGCGGTGATCGTTTCGCTTGATTGACTGGCCCAAATGCCTATGCTTCGCCGCTAAACTTATTGAGTTGAGGGATCTGTCCAGTGAATACGCCTGTCCGAATTATCCTTTATATTATCGTGCTTGGTGTCATCGGTTGGTTTGTGTGGAGCTTCTACATCGAGCCCAAGGTCGACACAGCGACGACACCTGCCGTTGAAACGGCACCAGCACCAGCCGAAGAAACGGCACCGGTACCAGCTGAGGAAGCGACACCGGCACCAACCGAGGCCACGCCGCCCGCTTCGCCTGAACCCGCAACGGAACCTGCTCCGGCAGCTGATACACCCGCTCAGCCAGAAGCGCCGTCTGCGCCTTAGGCAACACCGCGACCCAAGCTGGCCGATTCCCAGCCCTTTGCTCCGAGCCAACATGGCCCGTGTGACGCTATTCTTGCGTCCGATCCATGCTGTCTAAAACGATAGCCCCGCACGTGGAGAGTGAGGACCAATAAGCTCTCTCCCCTCTGAGAAAATTATTGGTCCTCAACCGGCGATCCTATCTTCCCTCGAAACGATCTGCGGTTGACCTCCGTGGGTAAGTCTACCGGGCTAATTCGCCATTCGCACGGACATAATGATGAACGCGACCCTCGTTCGTGAGGTGCGCAGAAACCAATGCACGACCTGTTTTCAACAAATTACAGGGCGTTGGCCGACATCTGCAGAGCAATGATTGCACACCTTGCTACAAAATTTGATCACGTTGCAGCCCCGTCGATCGTCTTCTATTTTGCCTGCCGCTTCTCCATCCCGCGTGTAGTTGTTGCGCGCAGAACAATCCTTGCGGGAATCAGAATGCCAAGTGCGCATCGGCACTTCGGATCACCGCGATCCAGCACGCGCTCACTGAAGATGGATTGGCCAACGAGCCCTTGGGTCGATAAGGTCGCTGAGCGCCTATTAACCTCATTCGAATGTAACGCCAGCGCGCCTAGTGCCAAACGCTAAGCAGAGGGAACTCTCTTCGAGATGCAATGGGTGATGGCACACCTTCACGCAGTCATCAGCATCACAGGCGGCCGGCGATTCACGGCGAAAAGGTAACAACATCCATGGCCTACCAGCCCATTGAGAACTACGGAATGATCGGCGACATGCACACGGTCGCGCTTGTGGGAATCAATGGCTCCATCGACTGGCTGTGCGTTCCCGACTTTGATTCACCCAGCATCTTTTCGGCCATTCTCGATGACAAGAAGGGCGGGCATTTCAAGATCGCTCCCATTGGCGATGATATCGTCTGCAAGCAGTTCTATTGGCCAGAAACCAATGTCCTTATTACCCGTTTTCTGACTCCGGGCGGTGCCGCCGAACTGACCGACTTCATGCCCGCAGGCCGTGCTGTTTCCGGCGATCGCCATCGTCATCAAATCATCAGGCGCGTGACCGCCGTGCTCGGCCCGCTAACGTTTCGAATGGAGTGCCGGCCGGCCTTCAATTACGCTCGTGACAAACACGAAACGAAGGTCAGAAAGGATGGTGCAACATTTGTATCACCGTCGCTGACCATGGAACTCGCCTCGACAGTGCCGCTCCAAGCACGCGATGGCGGCGCCGTTTCCGAGTTCACACTTGCTCAGGGCGAGACCGCCGTATTCGTGCTCGGACATGTCCCACCAGATTTAGATAGTGGCTTCGGCTTGTCACCGGACGAGGCAGAGGACCTGTTCCAGCGCACCGTCGCATACTGGCGCGACTGGATCGGCAAGTGCCAGTACGCAGGACGCTGGCGCGAGACCGTTCATCGCTCGGCGCTGGCCCTGAAGCTGCTGACCTATGAGCCGACCGGCGCCATCGTTGCCGCACCGACGTGCAGCTTGCCCGAAGGCATCGGGGGCGAGCGCAACTGGGACTATAGGTTTACGTGGATCCGGGATGCTGCGTTCACAGTCTACGCCTTCATTCGCCTCGGCTTCACAGATGAGGCCGAGCATTTCATGCGATTCCTATCAGAACTGTGCAAGCAACCTGGACCAAACGGCTCGCTGCAGATCATGTATGGAATCGACGGGCGCAAGAACCTCACCGAGGAAACACTTGATCACCTCGACGGCTACATGGGATCGAAGCCGGTACGAATGGGCAATGGCGCATTTGGTCAATTGCAGCTCGATATCTATGGCGAGTTGCTCGATGCCGCCTATCTCTCAAACAAGTACAGCACTCCCATCTCCTATGATTTGTGGATGTCGCTTAGGGCGCTGACCGATTGGGTCTGTGACAATTGGCAACGCCCCGATGAAGGCATCTGGGAGGTTCGGGGGGGGCAGAAACAATTCGTCTATTCTAAGATGATGTGCTGGGTCGCACTGGATCGTTCCATCCGCCTTGCTGACAAACGGTCATTTCCAGCTCCGCGCGAGCGCTGGCTAAAGATTCGCGACGAAATTTACGAAGACATTATGCAGAACGGATGGAACGAAAGCCGGCAGGCCTTCGTCCAACACTACGAAAGCGATTCACTCGATGCCGCCAATCTGATGCTACCGCTAACATTCTTTCTATCCCCGGCCGATCCTCGCATGCTGAGCACACTGGATGCCACGCTCCTTCCTCCCGAGAAGGGCGGCCTGACCGCGAACAGCTTGGTCTATCGCTATAACATCGAGGAGACGGCTGACGGTCTGGATGGCGAAGAGGGGACCTTCAACATCTGCACGTTCTGGCTGGTCGAGGCGTTGACTCGCGCCGGTCGGTATGACCGAAAACGGCTTGAACAGGCTCGGCTGATGTTTGAGCGTATGCTCGGATTTTCCAATCACGTTGGACTTTACGCCGAAGAGACAGGTCATCACGGCGAGGCGTTGGGAAATTTCCCCCAGGCCTTCACCCATCTGGCGCTGATCAGCTCTGCGTTTAATCTCGACCGCGCATTGGGACCGGGGGCGTAACACTATCGTCCAGGCCATAGTGAGTGCCGCGCGCCCAATGAAGTGCGCTTGAACGGAGCGCGCGTGGGTACTCAAAGCTACGGAGCCCCAGCCGGAAGAAAGAAAGCGCCATGTCCCCCTCAGCGACTGCCCTGCGCGAAATGACACCTCTGCATGCAGGCTTGGGTCCGCTATGAAAGCGGCCATGAATAATGATTTGCCGAAAGACGATGCGCGCGCAGCCGGCACGAGCGCCCCGCAGGCGAGCCCCACGGCATTCGAGCAGGCGGAACGGGATGCCCGGGACCGGATGAAGGCGATCGGCCTTATGTTCGTGGCGCTCGTGCTCTTCTCCGGTCTCGACACCTCGGCCAAGTATCTCGCGACGCGCTCCTCGCTTCCCATCGTCCAAATCACTTGGATGCGATTCGCAGGACAATTCCTGCTGATGTTGACCCTGTTGAGTGCACTGCCTCTTTCCGCACTTCTTGGCACGCGCAAGCTGAAGCTTGAGATCGTGCGCTCAGTCCTGATGGCTATGACGACAGTCTTCAACTTCCTCGCGCTTGAACATCTAAGGCTCGACCAGACGGTAACGGTTGTCTTTCTCGCGCCGTTGGTCGTTGCGCTTCTTGCCGGGCCGTTCCTGGGAGAATGGATTGGCTTGCGTCGCCTCGTTGCCATTCTCGTTGGTTTTCTTGGGATTCTAATCGTGGTCCGACCAGGCATTGCAGGTTTGCATCCAGCCTTTGCCTTCGCGTTCGGAACGATGTTTACCTACGCGTTGTTCATGCTAATGACGCGTTACCTCGCGGCCTACGATGCGCCGCTGGTAATGCTTTTTTATTCCATCATCATCGGCACCATCGTGCTTGCGCCCTTCGCAATATGGAAGTGGGTGTGGCCGGCATCTGCAATAGAGTGGCTATTGCTTTTCGCGCTCGGCCTGATCGGCGGCATTGGACACTACTTGTTTATCCACGCTAATCGGTTGGCGCCCGCCTCCATCGTCGCGCCATTTATCTACCTGCAGATCATTTCGATGGTCGCGTTTGGTTTTCTCGTGTTCAACCAGCTGCCCGATGTCTGCACGCTCGTGGGCTCAAGCGTCATCATCGGCTCAGGGATCTATTTGGTGCAGCGCGAACGCGCGATACGGGCCGAGGCGAGACGCGCAGCCGCCCGTTAGGTCTCTTGCGGCTGCGCCAGCTTCGCCTTCGTCTCTTCCGCCCATGACGCGAAGCGGCCCTCAGCGAGGCTTGAGCGCATGGCCGCCATCAGCTCCTGGTAAAACGCTGTGTTCGCCCACGAGAGCAACATCGACCCCAAATACTCGCCAGACTTAATGAGGTGATGCAGATAGGCGCGCGAGTAATCGCGCGCTGCAGGGCACGTACTGTGCGGATCAAGCGGCGAGGCATCCTCCGCGTGGCAGGCGTTTTTCATGTTGAGGCGCCCCTGCCAGGTGAAGGCCAGACCATGGCGGCCATTGCGCGTCGGCATCACGCAGTCGAACATGTCGACGCCGCGCGCTACCGACTCGATGAGATCTAGCGGTGTGCCCACTCCCATCAAATAGCGCGGCTTTTCCTCAGGCAGCAGTGTCGTTACGCCTTCCAGCGTGGCCAGCATGATGTCATGACCTTCGCCAACGGCCAGTCCGCCAACCGCGTAGCCGTGGAAATCCATACCCACCAGCGCCTCAGCAGATCGCCGCCGCAGCTCCTCGTCCGTGCCCCCCTGCACAATTGCAAAAAGAGCCTGGCCGGTCTTTGCGAGGCTCTCAAACGCCGTGCGAGAGCGCTCCGCCCAGCGCAGTGAAAGCTCCATCGCGCGCTCGACGTCGCGGCGGTCCGCAGGCAGCTCAATGCATTCGTCGAGCTGCATTTGGATATCGGCGCCGAGCAGACACTGGATTTCGATGGCGCGCTCAGGGGAAAGCATGTGCGATGTTCCGTCCACATGCGATTGGAAGCGTACGCCCTCCTTGCTGATCTGGCGCAGCTTGCCCAGCGACATGACTTGGAATCCGCCAGAGTCGGTGAGGATTGGCCCGTCCCAGCGCATGAAGGTGTGCAACCCGCCAAGTCTGGCAATGCGTTCAGCGCCCGGGCGCAGCATCAAGTGATAGGTATTGGCGAGCACAATATCAGCACCCGCTGCCTTGACCTGCTCGGGATAAAGCGCCTTTACGGTCGCTCCGGTGCCAACAGGCATAAACGCCGGAGTGCGGATGACGCCACGCGGCGTTGCAAACTCGCCGAGCCTGGCCGCGCCGTCTTGTGCAATCTTACGATAGCCAAACCCGGTCATCACGTCCTGCATGTCACCTCAGCCCTCAGTTTCGCTCTGCGCCGGAAAGAGCAAGCCGGCATCACCATAAGAGTAGAATCGATATCCTGAACGGACCGCATGGGCATAGGCTTCTTTCATCACGTCTAGCCCGCAGAAAGCCGCTACCAGCATGAAAAGCGTGGAGCGAGGCAGGTGGAAATTGGTCATAAGAATATCGACCGCGCCGAAGCGATAGCCAGGCGTAATGAAGATATCGGTGCTGCCGCGGAAGGGTTGAATTTCACCGTCCCGCGCCGCACTTTCAAGCAGGCGCAGGGAGGTCGTCCCTACGGCCACGATGCGGCCGCCTCTGCCACGCGCAGCGTTGAGCGCGGTCGCCGTCTCACTTGAAACCTCGCCCCACTCAGCGTGCATCTTGTGTCCACTCGTGTCGTCTGCCTTCACTGGAAGAAACGTGCCGGCGCCCACATGCAGCGTCACGAAGTGGCAAGTGACACCGCGAACATCAAGCGCAGCCATAAGCTGTGGCGTAAAGTGCAAGCCCGCCGTGGGTGCCGCAACCGCACCATCGTGTGCCGCATAGATGGTTTGATAGTCCGTCCGGTCGACATCTTCGGCGTGCCGGCGCCCGGCGATGTATGGCGGCAGTGGCATCTCACCTATGGCAGAAATCGCTAAGTCGAGGTCCTTACCCGCAAGATCGAATGCAAATTCGAACTCACCTTCATCGCCCTTAGCAGCAACAGTAGCCTCGATGGTGCGGGCTGGTCCTGCTTTGCCAGAATGCCTGAAGCAAAGCCGATCACCCTCCTTCAACCGTTTCGCTGGGCGCGCCAATGTCCGCCACCGATTCCGATCGACGCGCTCAATGAGGGTAGCGGCGATATTTGCTTGCAGCTCGCCGCGCCTTCGTACGCCTTCCAGGGCAACCGGGATCACACGCGTATCGTTGAATACGAGCGCGTCGCCCGAGCGCAGTAACTCGGGCAACTCTCTTACCATGCGGTCCTCGAAACGAGTCTGTGACCCCACCACGAGCAGGCGCGCAGCGTCACGCGGACTCACTGGGTGGAGCGCGATCCTCTGTTCTGGAAGCTCGAAGTCGAAAAGATCTGTTCGCATAGACGTCCCCGGCCGCCGCCCATGTGACATGCGACGGCGCCGCGCGCCAGCCCTTCCCTGCGATCCTGGCGCAGAATGTCGATCGGAGCAGCGTGCCCGATATCGTGAAGCGATCTTAAAGTTGTATATTGCTCCAAGCCGTAGCGTTTATTGGGCGCAGTCGAACGGCAATGTCATGCCACCCGCCGGTATGAAGCGGCGGCAGCCCAACTGGGTAGGCATTGACTTCAACGCAACCTCTTCTCCTCGGGAGTCCTTCCCCTTTCCAAGCCGTTGGCGCGCGATCGCGTGCGCCGGCTTGCCATCGAGGAGTTCGGCCGGTGAAGCGAGCGCTTGCCGGAAACTCGTCTTGGCCTCGGCGATCTTACCGCGCTCCTCCAACACGCGGCCCCTCAACGCATGCGCGGCGGCGAAGTTATTTTTTATCTGGAACGCCTTGTCGAGATCGGCCGTCGTGGCATCAAACTGGCCTGGCGAAATGACACGATGGCACGGGCATAGTAGGCCGTGGCATCGTTGGAGCGGGCTGCAACGAGCTTATGGATTTCGGCCTTGGCCACCGCGTGCTCGCCCTTGTCGGAGTACGCGAGCGCGCGCATGAGGTCCACCTCGGTTGCGTCAGGTTTCAAAGATGCTGCCTTATTCAGATCGGCGAGCGCACCGTCGGCATCGTTCTTTTTGCGACGTAAGACCGCGCGGCTGTAATAGCCTAACCAGTTCTTAGGCTTGAGTACGATGTAGCGGTCCATATCGGCAAGAGAATCGTCCAGAGAGCCGAGATCATGCTGGGTGAGCGCACGCACATAGTATGCCTTGGCAAAGATCGGACGCAATTTCACCACGCGGTTGAAATCGGCAAGCGCACGCTTGTTGTTCCCGCCTTTGCAGTAGGCAGCGCCACGATTGAAATAGCCAATGTAGAATTGTCGCCGGGGGAGACGCCCGCTGTTCATTACTCGCGTGCATGCCGCGGCACCGCGCGCGCGGTTGGAAGCGCTGCAGTCTGCGATATCTCGTTTCATGCCGACCAAGCTTGGGCTGGCCAGCCCGACGGACAGGAGTACCAACGTGAAAACACGAGATGGGTGCAACATTTCCGGTCATCGCGAACATGCTTAGGTGACAGAGACCCCGCCACCAAAGCAGTGCACATGTCGGGTCATGGCCAGGAGCGAATGTCTTCCGCAAATGCGCAGCGCCGGCTGTTCCCTAGGGAACAGCATCGCAATTTGTCATCATACCAGTTGGCTGCTCAAATCATCGTGCCTTAACGGCCTGAATGATTGCCGAAACCACATAGTTTTCCGCGCCAGTGCCTGGCAGCCAGTCTCGAATGAAGTCTGCGCTTTGCTCACTGGTCGCAATCTCTATCTCGGAGAAACCAGCCGCCGCGAGCATTTCCTTAAGTTCATAAATCAACGCGGCACCCGCGATACATCCGGCGAGTGCCGCGATGGAACTCGCCAGCGCTTCTGGCAGCCGCGCCGTCGCGACGACGTCGGAGATCGCCAGCCGCCCCCCGGGCTTCAAGACGCGAAAGGCCTCGCGAAACACTGCTTCCTTTTCGGGAGATAGATTGATCACGCAGTTCGACATGATCACGTCGACGCTCGAATCTGCAACGGGCAGATGCTCAATCTCGCCAAGGTGAAAATCGACATTTTCAAACCCGGCGCGGACGGCATTGCTGCGCGCCTTAGCAACCATTTCCGCCGTCATGTCCACGCCAATGACGCGACCGTTCGGCCCCACACGATGCGCTGCTAAGAAACTATCGAAACCGGCGCCTGCGCCAAGGTCGAGGACCGTTTCTCCCGGGACAAGCGAGGCCATAGCCTGTGGGTTCCCACACCCCAGCCCTAGGTCTGCTCCTTCGGGCACATTGGCAAGGTCTTGGGAGCTGCAACCCATCTGAAGCGAAGCTGACGACGTCCCACCGCAACAAGATGGCGCACAGCACGCATCCATAGGCTCCTTCGCCGTGGGAACCGCTGCTCCATCCTTCGTGATCGAGGCGTAATGTTCGCGCACTGCGGCCCGGACAGCAGCATCGTCATTGTTTCGGGTCATAGTGCCCCCCTTACGCGGCACGTCCTTACCAAGGGACAGGAATAAACCGACCGGCGGCGGCTTTCGCCGGCTTAACTCCTAAGCCGCATCGGCGGCAACTTTGACGGAAACCATCTTGTCGGGATCAACCACCGGCTCGCCGCGCTTGATCTTATCGACGCCCTCCATGCCCTCGATCACCTTACCCCACGCAGTATACTTGCCGTCGAGAAAGGTCGCGTCATCAAGGCAGATAAAGAACTGGCTGTTGGCACTGTCAGGGCTCTGCGACCGCGCCATGGAGCACACCCCGCGCACGTGCGGCTCCGCGTTGAACTCGGCCGCCAAGTTTGGATGGTCCGAACCGCCGGTCCCCGTTCCCTTGGGGCACCCGGTCTGCGCCATGAAACCCTCAATCACGCGGTGAAACACGATGCCGTCGTAGAAGCCTTCACGCACAAGCTTCTTGATGCGTTCCACATGCTTGGGCGCGAGGTCTGGCCTCAGCGCTATCACAATGCGTCCTTTGGTGGTCTCGATGATCAGCGTGTTCTCGGAGTCATCATATGTCGTCATCGCAATCTCCATGGGGAAGCGCTTATTCGGATTGGCTCAGCGCGGAACGGTAGGTAACCGCCAGACGCCCACCGATCCGGCACGACCAGCGCCGTTCACGCCGTGCGGAAGGGTAGGCAGAATGCCTAACTCGCATCGGCCTTTACATAGACCTTTTGCATGACGTCGGGTATGGGCGGTGGCTCGCCCTTGGCAATGCTGTCGACGTGCTCCATGCCGTCGATCACCCGCCCCCACACCGTATACTGGCCGGTGAGGCCGCTGCAGCCGGTATCGTTGAAGCAGATGAAGAATTGGCTGTTGGCACTATCGGGGTCGGCCGTGCGCGCGGCGCCTAACGTGCCACGCTTGAAAGGTTCCTGGGAAAACTCAGCCGGGAGATCGGCATAGTTTGAGCCGCCGGTACCCGTGCCTGTGGGATCACCCGTCTGCGCCATGAAACCATCGATGACGCGATGGAACTTGATGCCATCGTAGAAGCCTTCCTTGGTCAACTTCTTGACACGCTCCACATGCTTGGGCGCCAGATCCGGGCGCAACTTCACGAGCACGGGGCCGTCTTTAAGCTCGATGACGAGAAGGTTTCCCGGGTCCTCCACCTTTGGCTGCTCCGAGCACGAGGTGCCTAAAATCACAAAAAGCGATAACGCCAGCTTCGTGAACAAACGCATCGGGACGTCTCCCATTTCTTGATTTGTTTGGGGGCCGATTACAGGAGGTACCCCCGCAAGTGGCCTTGGTTGCCGCCGTTATCGCTCTTTAGCGCGCGGCCTGCAACGTCTTGCAGAGTTTTGCTGCGCAACATCCTATTTGGCGGGCAACGTTTTCGCCTTTAGCCGACGTGCGACGGCCTCGGAAACGAAAGCCGATGGATCGCCACCCAACAATGCGATCTGGCGCACAAGATTGGCTGCGATATGCCGAACGTTTGGCGAGGCAGCAACAAACACTGTTTGAACCTCAGGCGCCATTTCGCCATTCATCCCCGCCATCTGCATCTCGTAATCGAAATCAGCGCCATCACGCAGGCCCCTGAAGATCACGCTTGCCTTGTGCGAGCGTGCAGCCTCGATCGCCAAACTCGAGAAGGTGACGATCTCAATGTCCGTGCCCGTTGCATGCGCAATTGTCTTCGTCTCCACCTTCAGCATGTCGATACGCTCATCGGCACTGAAGAGTGGCGACTTGGCTGGATGCACACCGATGCCTATCACCAGTTTCTCGACGAGCCGGCAGGCCCGTTCGATCACATCGGTGTGGCCGAGTGTGACGGGATCGAAAGAACCTGAATAAAAACCGATACGGGTCATGCGGGCCCAAGGGTTGAAGGATTCATTTGTCTTATCGTGAAGACAAGGCTCAGAACAACGATCTATCGCATGAGCGTAAATAAAATACGCCCCGTGAACGTTTGTACCAAGCGCATTAACGTACTTCGCTTCGCGTTCACTTCTGGGGAGGTGATGCCGACCAGCGCCATAAAGCCAACTCAAGACGATATTGGCACGCGAGCTGGTGCCGATGGTCTACGGACATATGAGAGAGGCAATGCACAGCTACTCGGTGGACGGCTTCTCACCGTCGTTGTCACCGATATCTGCGTCGTCATCGCCGATATCTGTGTCATCGTCGCCCTCGTCGGGGATGTGCTCGACGGAGACAACGCGCTCGTCTTTGTCGGTATTAAAGATCGTCACGCCCTGGGTATTGCGGCCAGCAATGCGCACATCGTTGACGGGGCAGCGGATCAACTGGCCGCCATCCGTCACCAGCATGATTTGATCGCTTTCGGCCACTGGGAACGAGGCAACAAGCGGTCCATTTCGCTCATTGACCACCATGGCGACGATGCCTTTGCCACCGCGTCCCGACGTCCGGTATTCGTAAGAAGAGGACCGCTTACCGTAGCCCTTTTCTGAAACGGTCAGTACGAATTGCTCTTTTGCGCCGAGCTCTGCGAAGCGCTCCGGCGTCAATTCAGCCGCACCGCCGCCACCCTCTTCCGCGGCCACGTCGGCTCCAACATCACCCACTTCCTCGCCTTGCGCGCGGCGTAACATCGTTGCCTGCTTCAGATAGGCCGCACGTTCGGGCGCTTCCGCATCGACGTGCGTGAGGATAGCCATGGAAATGATCTTGTCGCCTTTGTCGAGTTTTATGCCCCGCACACCATCTGACCCGCGGCCTCTGAACAACCGCACCGTGTCCTTTAGCAAGAAGCGAATGCACTGGCCCCGCGCCGTCGTCAAAAGAACGTCGTCCTCCGGCGTGCAGATGTCAACCGCCACAATGCTATCGCCCTCGCCGAGCTTCATGGCGATCTTGCCGTTGCGATTGATGTTTTCAAAGTCCGACAACGCGTTGCGGCGTACGTTGCCCGAAAGCGTTGCGAATACGAGTTGCAAGGCCTTCCACGTTTCGGAGTCCTCTGGCAGCGGCAGAATGGAGGTAATCACCTCACCCTGGGTCAACGGCAGCAGATTGACGAGCGCCTTGCCGATTGCTTGCGGCGTTGCGGCAGGCAACCGCCATACCTTCATGCGGTAACACATGCCGCGTGATGAGAAGAACAAGACAGGCGTGTGCGTTGAGGCAATGAATATTTGCGTGACGACATCCTCTTCGCGCGTCGTCACGCCAGAGCGGCCCTTACCTCCGCGCCGCTGCGCCCGGTAGGTCGCAAGCGGCACGCGCTTGATGTAGCCTTTCAAAGAGACCGTCACCACGCAGTTCTCGCGCTGGATAAGGTCCTCGTCCTCAACCTCACACTCGACATCAACGATCTCGGTTCTGCGCGGTGTTGCAAACTCCGTTTTAAGGCCGTTCAGCTCTTTCTTGACGATATCGACGATGCGCAGGCGCGATCCAAGAATGGCAAGATACTCTTTGATCTCCTCGCCAATCTTCTTGAGCTCATCTCCAATCTCGTCTCGCCCGAGCGCTGTGAGGCGGGCAAGACGCAGCTCCAGAATAGCTTTGGCCTGCTCTTCAGAGAGCCGGTAGGTGCCCTGATCCGACACCTTGTGGCGCGGATCATCGATAAGCTCGACAAGCGGGGCGATAGCGCGCGCCGGCCAATTCCGTTCCATCAGCTGCACACGTGCGTCCGCCGGACTTGGCGCCTGGCGAATAAGCTTGATCACCTCGTCGATATTGGCGACGGCTATCGCTAGTCCTACGAGAACGTGTGCGCGCTCGCGCGCCTTCGACAAAAGATGCTTCGTGCGCCGGCTCACAACCTCCTCACGGAAAGTCGTGAAGGCCTCCACCATGTCTTTGATATTCAACGCTTCCGGGCGCCCACCGTTGATGGCAAGCATGTTGGCGCCAAACGTCGTCTGCAAGTCCGAGTAACGCCACAGTTGATTTAAGATGACGTCGGCCACCGCATCGCGCTTGAGCTCAATGACAATGCGCATGCCCTCGCGGTTCGACTCGTCCCAGATATCGGAGATGCCTTCAATGCGCTTGTCGCGCACAAGATCGGCGATCTTCTCGATAAGCGTGCGTTTGTTGACCTGATAGGGGATTGCCGAGACGATGAGCGCATCGCGGTCCTTGCGGATTGTCTCCACTTCGACCTTCGCACGCATGATTATGGAGCCGCGACTCTTGTGATAAGCGGAAAGAATGCCGGTGCGCCCCAAGATGAGAGCACCCGTCGGGAAATCGGGTCCTGGAATAATCTGGCACAGTTCGTCGATCGAAATTTCCGTGTTGTCGAGGTGCGCAAGGCACGCATCGATCACTTCGCCGAGGTTGTGCGGGGGAATGTTGGTCGCCATGCCGACGGCAATGCCGCCTGCACCATTGACGAGCAGATTGGGTATTTTCGCCGGCAGCACGCTCGGCTCCTCTAGCGTGCCGTCGTAATTCTCGCGGAAATCGACTGTGTTCTTTTCGAGATCATCAAGCATCGCCATCGCAACCTTGGCGAGGCGGCACTCGGTGTAGCGCGCAGCCGCCGGTGGATCGCCATCGAGCGATCCGAAGTTGCCCTGGCCATCGATTAGCGGAAGGCGCAAAGAGAATTCCTGCGCCAAACGCACAAGCGCGTCATAGATCGCCATCTCGCCGTGCGGGTGATACTTGCCCATCACCTCACCGACGACGCGCGCCGATTTCACGTGCCTCTTGTTGGAATCCAGACCCAACTCGCTCATGGCGTAAAGGATGCGCCGGTGAACGGGCTTGAGCCCGTCGCGCACATCAGGAAGCGCGCGAGAGACGATCACGCTCATTGCGTACTCAAGGTACGAGCGCTTCATCTCGTCGGAGATCAACACAGGGCGGATGTCACCCGGCTGCTTGCCGCCCGGTCGTTCGTCGTCAATGCTCTCTGCCACGTTTCAATTGTCCGCTAGAACGCCGACGCACGCCCCGAGGACGTGCGCCGCGCTATGATAATTTTGTAATTCAGACTAGCACACCTGGTGCAGGGGAGCCAATGCAGACCGCAACGAGCTTTCCTCGACTCCTCCACTTTTTTCCACGCAACAACAAGGGATTATGAGGTCGTGCAGATTGCCGCATCCCGCCCCCTGCGCTGACTTGTCTACGACACACAGAACCGCTAGACCCCGGCTAATGTTGGTACGGCGGAAACGTCGGCCGCGTTTGTTGGGAATGGGTACTGTGCCCTGATCAAATAGGAGAAAAACTGATGATGAGAGGCGTGTTGAGCGTCGCTGTAGCGATGGCCTTCCTGGCCTTCCCAGCCCTCGCCGACGAGGTCGTGATTGACGAGAGTATTTTTCTCAAAACCCAAGGGGAAGGTCAGTACCTCGCAAGAGATCTTTTGCTCGGCTTGCAGATCCAGAACGCGGACCGCCAGATCGTGGGCGACGTTGAGGATCTCATCTTGAACGCTGACAATCAGGTCGAGGGCGTTGTCATGGGAACGGGCGGCTTCGCCGGGTTTGGCGAAAAGCGCATTGGCGTAAGCCTGTCCGCACTGCAAATCGATAACAAGGAAGGCAAGGTCACAATAGTGCTACCGCAGGCAACCCAGGAAGTGCTTGATGCTTTGAAGCCGTTTGTGCGCTCCAAGCCTCGCAAATCCTTGCTCGATCGCGCCATCGACAAAGCGAGGGAGCTGACGGACAAGGGCGCAGTCACCGCCAAGGACGCTTACGAAAAGGCCAAAGAAGACGCCGAACCCTCACTGCAAAAGGCCAAAGAGGCTGCAAAAGAGGCCTACGACGACGCCAAAGAGAAGGCAGCTCCTGTTTTAGAAAAAGCCAAGGAAGCCGCAAAGGACGCCTACGATAAGGCAAGGGAAGCAATAGAAAACAGCCCCCCCGAATCCACGCCCGAGGCGCCAGCCCCGGACACGGAGGCAAACGCTCCCCCGCCGGCACCAGAAACAGACACGCCAGCGCCCACGCCCGAAGAACCAGCTTCACAGCCGTAGTTTCGGGCTTGTGCATCCGCGATGCTAAATTTGGCGCTTCGCCGACAAGAAAGAGCCCCGTCTCGCGCCGGGGCTCTTTCTTGTCTATCGCGTATCGATATTACGGGCGGCCAAAGGCACACACGACGGGTTGGCCGCGTACGGACGGCTTTGAGCCGTAAGAAAGCTCGATAGCTTGATAAAATGCTCTCTGCCCTCAAGTTCAATCGGAGCGGTCTGCGGTCCTTCTCGAAGGCGCCGCCCCATGCGAGTCCAGCGTCTCATCATTGCCGTATATGACTCTAAAACTCCTGACATGGACACCGTTAGAGCGCGCGCGGACACGGCTCTTTTCAAAATGCCCTCTGCGTTTTCCAACATTGATCTCGTCGCGATCGAAATCGGAACCGCCGATGCGGGTCGCGCGCAGCAATTCCCACCCGTCTAATCGTTGGGCGAACGCCGCCCCGTTGATACCCACCATCAAAACGATGAATAGCTGCCAGAAGGGCCACCGTTGATCCCCAAATCATTCCATCTCTTCCTAGATCAACATTCTAAGTTGATAGCCCCGGCGACATGCTGCCAAACCTCACGCCTTGCTCGACAAAATTGTGATATTGCCCGCTAGCCGCCGCTTCAGTTCTTCAGCGCAGCGAATTCTCGCAAGCTGTGGGGTTGTCCAGTTGAACTGTTGAAGTGTTGACCTGTTGAAGTAGAGTATCCTCCTAAACCCCTCAAGGAATTCACCGTGGCGTCGAGCGGTTCGACTAAAATCGTGGTCATTGCACTGGTGTGCAATTTCGGGATCGCGGTGGCCAAGTTTACGGCCGCCGTCTGGACGCAGTCTTCGGCCATGCTCTCGGAGGCGGTCCATTCCCTCGTCGATACGTCAAACCAAGCACTCCTTCTGTACGGTATCGGCCGGTCGCAGCGGCCGGCCGATGCACACCATCCATTCGGATACTCAAGAGAGCTCTACTTCTGGAGCTTTGTCGTCGCCATCCTATTGTTTTCCATGGGCGCTGGCGTTTCGATCTACGAAGGCTTCCAAAAGCTGCTTCACCCGCACCCGGTCACCAATTTCGCAGTCAACTACATCGTACTTGCTGTCGCCATGGCGCTTGAGGGCTACACGGCCTGGCGCGCCGCCAGCGAGTTTAAATCCCATCGTGGCATCAGGAGCTGGCTTGCGGCTTTGCGCCTGTCGAAGGACGCCGCGCTGTTCACGGTTCTGTTGGAAGACGTAGCGGCGGTGGCGGGCCTGCTGATCGCTTTCGTGGGATTGCTGACAGTGCAGTTCCTTGGGATTCAAGAAGCTGACGGGATTGCCTCAATCTTCATCGGTCTCATTTTGGCGACCGTTGCCACCTTCATGAGTGTCGAGATCAAGGGACTTCTCATCGGAGAAGCGGCGAGCCCCAAGGTGCAGGCCGGTCTTCGAGAGATTTTGCAAAGTGAGATCGGTCCGTCCGGGCCGCTGCGCGCCATCAACGAAATTCGAACCATGCATATGGGTCCGGAAGACGTGCTGGTGGTGGCGAGCGTCGATACCGCCGATGGCGTACCGGCCGAAGAAGTGGAGGCTCTAACTGCGCAATTTGAACGCGCGATCATGAAAAAGTTCCCGGAGGTGCGCCGCCTGTATATCGAAACGCAGTCGGTTGCCGACCACAAGGCCGCAATCGCTGCTGAGAAAAGCCGGCAACCATCCCGAAAAGCTGCACCAGCGAAAAAGAGCCCACGCCGCGCCAAAAAACCGGGCACAGCGAAGACCGTAGCCAATGGCAAATCGAAAAAAGGGACAAAGCCTCAGAGTTCGCCGCGGCTGTCCTAGCTGGCGCGCATTGGTATTAGCGCCTAAAATGGAATCTCGTCGTCGAGCTGCTTGTCGAAGCCGCCCTTCGCTGACCCGCCTTTGGCGCCCCCGCTAACCCCGTTGTCGGAGCCATAGCCAGCCTGGCCGCTCTCCTGCATGCCAGCGCTCGAATTGCGCCCGTCAAGCATGGTGAGGGTGCCGTTATAGCCCTGCAGCACGACTTCGGTCGTGTAGCGATCCTGACCCGACTGGTCCTGCCACTTGCGGGTCTGCAACTGCCCCTCAACGAAAATCTTCGAACCCTTCTTGAGGTATTGCTCCACCACTCGGCACAAGTTTTCGTTGAAGATGACAACGGAGTGCCACTCCGTCTTCTCGCGCCGCTCGCCCGTTGCCTTGTCGCGCCATGTATCGCTGGTCGCAATCCGCAAATTAGCAATGGGGCGACCATCTTGGGTCCGGCGGATCTCGGGATCTCTTCCGAGATTGCCAATGAGGATCACCTTGTTCACGGAACCGGCCATGCGTTGCACTCCTTAGCCATTAACCTATGGGCGCTCCAATTCTTGATTGGCACGCCGCGCGTATTGCTCTTCATGGTGACCCCGGCATCTCAACTGGAACGGCCGCCACCTCATGTCGACTCAATGCCCACCCTAGTCCGACGGAACTGCCCCGCCGTCGCCAGCGGCTTGCTTGTCCACGTATTTCCTGCAGATACGTGAGCGACAAGAGGCTTGCGGCCCCAACGGGGTCTGATGTTCTACTTATGTTCTATAATTAGGGCAGCGTGATGATATTGGCAAGGGTCATTCGCGCCCGCCGCCTTAAGAGGTGCAAGCCGCGCAATCTACCGGCCCCGTTCCTGTTCAGCCTTATCTGCCAGGTGTCGCATCAGCGGAGCGGGCGTGGTCTTGGAAGCTGGACAGTTTGAGCTGCGCAGCCCGTCATATACGTCCACTAGGTCTCCGCGAAACTGCGGGTCCGTTGCGCGCCGGGCAACGCCCGTTGCAATGGACCCGTCCGCCCAACGCGCGCTGCACATGAGCTCTGTCAAATAGGCGGTAAGATCCGCTGGATAGGTATCGGCCGGCTGCAGCGGCGACATGCCGACCCAGCTTTGCCAGTGCCGCGCGTTGTCGCTACCCTTCCACTTCGTGCTTTCGCCATCGTCAAGCACACCTGCCAACTTCTCGCGCATGCGTGCACGAACCTCCTCGTCGGAGATTTCATTGATCACGTCATTGAGCGTCGATTTCTCATCGTCGTCCAAGGGCTCGATCGTGAGCTCGGACAGATCGACCAAACCGCTCGCGTCCCACTCGGGCGGCACCGTGTTCCAGATGCCAACACCGCGCAGGTCTGCGCCGACCATCGACATCTCCTTCATGTCGGCGCCATGGAGGTTGGCCCGTCGCAAGCTCGCCGCAGCCAGGTTCGCATTTTGCAACCGGGCACCCTGAAGATGCGCGAAGTTAAGCACGGCACCTTGCATCGCCGCACCTGAGAAGTCTGCAGCTTGCAATTTGGCGCCGCTTAGATTCGCGCCACGCAATTCGGCACCGAGGAAGTTGGCGCCCTGCCCTGCACTGCCCGACAGATTTGCCTTGTCAACGTGCGCACCGGTAAAGTCCGTATCGACGAGGGAGGAATTGGAAAGGTCGGCTCCCTCCAGTCGCGCCTCTTCAATCTTTGCGCCCTGCATATCGATCCCCGACATGTGCGCCCCGTCTAATTTCGCACCCTTGAAGTTGGCATTGCGCGCAGAAGTACACCTGGCAACGATGCGGTCTATCTTATCTTCCAGCGTATCGACCAGCAGGTCGATCTCGGCGCAGGTCAACCACGCGTTCCTTAGATTCGTGCCAACGAGGCTTGCCCCATCGAGACGCGCACCTGTCAAATCCGCGCCCCGCATATCGGATCGGTCGAGCTTTGCGCGGCGAAGATCGCGACCGCGAAGCTTCAGCGTCTTCTCGTCTTCGTTGACATCGGACTCATCAATGAGGTCCGCATCGGCGACAACGAGGTTGCGGTGGAAAACACCAAACAAGCTCTCATCATTGGACGCTGCAAGAAAGGGTAGCGCGAAACCGCCTTCCGCCCGCGCGCCTTTCTCATCACCTGCCCAGGCCATCAGGTCCTGGCCCACCTTATCGAGCGCCTCGCCCGGCACTGTCGCCGCGAAAAACGACAGGTAGGCCACCAAAATCAACACCAACGTGGTGATGATCGTGCTCAATGGATGGTTCGCCGTCGCGCGCCAGAAGGCCTGGAAGAAAGAAGTTTCCGGCCGCATCAAGAAGACGCCGATTAGGATCAGCAAGGCGATGTCGAAAACGAGGGAAACGCGATTGATCCAGGTTGTCACCACATCATGATAGGGCAAGAACACGACCTGGATATAGAGGAGCAGAACCACTGGGATGACCACGACCGTGAGCCATGTCATCAAGTGCAGAAAGGTGCTCATGATCCGGCTGCGCTGAGGGCCGGAGATTGCCTGAACGAAGAAGAAGTTGTGCAGCTCCAAACGCAGGGGATGCGTACGCTTTTTGGTCGCTTCCAGAAGCTGAATAGCGTGATCGAATTCGAGCGTCTTCCTCGCCAACAGGACCAGCTGCGCTAACACTCCAAGATGGAACAGCACGAGTACGATGGGCGCAAACTGGAAAAACTGTTTGAGCTGAATGTTGACCTGGAGGATCGGCAGCTGCACGGGCGTATCCAACAGCAGCGCCTCATGCGTCACGCCGGCAACCGCAACCGTGACATAGGTCATAACGGCTAGGAAGATGAGCCAAGCGCCTTGCGCCTTATCGCTCGATCGGTTTACCGCCTCAAGCAGGCTATATGGATTGACCGGCGTCTCCGACTCCGGTGCAACTTGTGTCGAATCCACCATTCAGATACGCCCCCTCCAACAAACCATACGAACTGCGCCAGACCTTATCGAAGAAATTGTGACATTGCCTATCCTCAAGCGCGCTTTGTCGCCACAAGGCCCCTTGCCCTTTCCTCTTGGACCATTGCATGAGTCAAGCAAGTGCCTCATTGGTTTTGCGTCGCAACGTAATTCAGTCGTCCACTCAACTATTGGAGACCAACTCGCGTGAGCGCCTCTCAATATAATTGCAGCAAATGCCCTGGCTACTGCTGCTCCTATCCTCTGATCGCGCTCGATAAGCGCGATGTGGAGCGACTCGCTAAGCATCACGGTCTATCCTTGGAGGACGCCCGGCGCGCCTTCACCAAGGAGGAGAACGGGCGGAAGTATGCGATGCGGCGCAAGAAGGATCCAATTTTTGGCCGGATCTGTCGCTTCTTCGACACGAAAGAGCGCCGATGCACAATCTACGAGGCCCGGCCGAGCGTTTGCCGGTCCTTTCCGGGCGGCGGCCGTTGCGGCTACTACGACTTTTTGAGCTTTGAGCGCCGGGCTCAAGAGGATCCAGAATTCGTAGCCCTTACCGACCACGGACCTTGAGGCGTTATCACCCTTCAGAGGGCACCTCGAACAATGGCGCCTTTGGCTTTGTGGGTGCCGGCGGCGCGGCGTCAGGCGCGGTTGCGATGCTGGTCTGCCGCCTTGGCGGCGGCCTTTGCGTTGCCCTCAGGCCGTCTTGCAACGCCTTGGACGCAATT
>JAAERO010000529.1 GCA_024230315.1 Hyphomicrobium sp. | reverse complement strand
GGGACGCATCGGATTTTGCTTCACCCGTTGGGTGCACCATTATGACCCCGCATCTATTCGCCTAAGATGCTGATGATAATATCTGAATCGGTAAGTTGGGCCTCTCTCTAACCGACTTATCTGGGCAATGCGGGCTAAAACCCATACTTCGAGTCGGACCACTTCACTGGGGGTGGATCAACCTGTTGAGACCGACGGCGATAACGAGAATAATACTGCAAACATCCCACCCCCTCGTCTCGCCGCAGCATCCATAGATACGACCAAATGCCTTCCCTATAAGGGGCCGGAATGCGGTGCCTGTGCCGGCAGCTGCCCTGTGCCAAATGCGCTTGTCTGGGATGGGTCACTGCCGCGCATCGATCCAGAGTTCTGTACCGGCTGCGCCTTGTGTCGCGAGGTGTGCATCGTGGAGCCGAAAGCGGTTTTAATCCGTCATTCAGCCCACGCTCAGAGCCGTCGCGAATAGACAAAGAGATATTAGCGCCGTGGGGATCTGCCGGTTCGCACCTCAAGACGAACGCGCAGCAAGCAAGCTGGCGTCGACCCACTGATTCACCTCGCTAGGGTCTGCCTTGAGAACTTGGCCGTCGGCACCACAGAACCGATGCCAAGCCGCGGCATAGTCGCGATTAATTATTATGAGTACAGGGATGTTGGCATCAACAGCTTTGGCGATGGTTGTCGCAAATCCTCTACCTTCGGACTCTTGCTTTCCAAATCTATTGAGGATCAGGATGTCGAGAGCGTCCTGGAGCGAGGCCTCAACCAGCCCGACGGCGTGCTCGAGCGCGGCGCTGTCCAGCCGGCAGCCACGGGATCCTGGCCCCTGTTGCTGCGATATGCAGACCGTTTGTCTGCTCGTCAGCTCCTCCAACACCATGTCGCAACGTTGCCCGCCGGATTGCGGCACATTCGATTGGACGACGCCTCCGACCCGATACCCACCTCGTTTCAACCGACGTGCGATTTCGGCGAGAAGCGTGTCAGTCTCGGCATCACCAGAATGTTGGATTGCTGCCAGATTAGCTCCGTTACATGAGCTGGCCTGCGAAGACTCTACCACCGTATTTCAAATCCCTGATCCAAGATTCGCAGCCCTGATTGGCGCCAATTGCCCACATGACATTGATCTTAAACGGCCCCAGAGTCAGGCCAGCAGATCGTCGCAACTGCTGAAGGGCGCAGCCAGCCGCGGCACCACAATACGGTCTTAGGCACGTCCCCGGCGGGGCGAAGTGGGAATTAGTTTTATGGTGGCGGACGATTTCTTCGACCTGGTCGACGTCCCATGCACCAAGTAGCCTGTCCGCTATTAGGGGGGTAAAGCGGACATCCCTACGGCCCGCTCACATGTCTGCTTCTGACCAAAGCCGCTCCGGCTCAATAAACGGAATCGAAAAGGTCGTAGTAGGAGAGGTCCAGGTAGCCGGCCTCGATACCGCGGTTGTCAAAGTTCCACTGTGTGAACCAGCCATAGAGTGGCCAAAAGCGCGCGCTGTTGCGCAAGATAGCGTAGCGATCGCGCAGCTTGTTCCAGTCGGCGAGCGACTGCACGTCGCGCAAACCGCGCAGGAAGTCGCCCGCCTGCGCCAAATCCATTTCCAAAAAGTAGTTAGGAAAACCGCCGACAATAGTAGGATAGATGCTCATGGTGTAGAGGTCAGGCAGTTCCAACCCATTCTGGAAGAACAAAGTGTCCTGGGTCGCATAGACCCGGTTTGCGATCAGCGAATAGACCCGCGCCTCGTCACCGTCGTTCAACTTCAGCAGGATCACGCTGGGCAGATAGCGCGGGAACTTATAACTCCGCGTCGCGGTTAAGAGCGAGGCCGCTTTAACCCAGTCGTCATAGCCTTCGATCGGATCGCTCAAGGAGACGTCCGGTTTGACGCGCGGGTTCAGCTCGTCGACCGGGCCGCTGACCGCTTCGCCCATATGGGCCTGGATATCGTCGATCAGACTAAGCAACGGGTCGCGCTTGCTGGTCTCAACTTGGGTCGGCTGGTCCGCGCCGGCAAAAGGCATGACGTTAAGCCCGATTTCGCCAATCCCTTGGGTCCACTCGCCGCGGATCTTGCCGCGCTCGTCCTCGGGCAGCAGCAGCAAAAAGTTGTCCTCGAACTCTTGGCGCAGGTAGTTGAAGAACACCAGCGTGGAGAGTTTTGATATATCGCCGGACCAGTATTTGAAGTTGGCGACGGTGTCGTAGTAGAGCCGCTCAAAGCCGCTATAGTCCATGAGCCACTGGGTGCGCGGGATGCCACCCTGCCGGCCCTTCATGACCGAGACGTTGGACTCATGGCGCAGCACCGTCAGCCAGGCGTTGGGATTTTCACCCCCGCCATTCCAGAGCGCGTCGATCGTGTATCCCTTGGGCATGAGTTTGGCGAGCGCAGCGCCGTAGGCGGCCTCGTAATCATCGTTGCCAAAAATAAACTGGGCCATGAAGACGTCCCAGATCTCAAGGCCGAGCTTGGGATCCTGCACCGAAACGTCGTACTTTGGGTCGACGAAGTACACCCAGAACTGGTCTTTGACCGCGTAGGTCGCCGTCTGCCCCAGACACACCGGACCGTAGGTGACGCCGGAGACGATCAGCTCCGCATTCTCCAAGAGGAAGCGGTGGCGCGCTTCAGTTGGAATGGCTTGAAAGACTTCGAAGGGATTGCAGATCCCCCAGGGCGCGTCGAGTTTGGCCTTGTCGTCCCATTCGGCTTCCAGGAACAGCGACTTGAGATGATCGATGTCGGCTAGGTTGAGGCGCCACACAAAATGGTTCTTTTGCACGATCGGCGTGGTGATCTTGTCCAGTCGGTAATAGAAGCGATCGACGCCGGCATAGGCATAGGGGTCGGAGTAGGGCAACGGCGTATCGATGATCTCGATCGGCAACGGCACGGTCGTATCCTTGCCGTTCGCTCCCCTGACGGTTTTGACCGGCGGAGTCTTCGAGCGCACTAAGCGGAAAAAGTCGCCGGGGCTTTCCTCGATCACGATTGTCGCCAGAAAGACGTGATCGAAGATGTAGCGAGCGACGAGCTGCGATCTCTTGTCGGCCGCGTTGAAGAACCGCTCCCAAGCCAGACCGGCGGCCCGGTTGTTTGCTTTTTTGGCGGCAAGCAACTCCTCGTCCGTGGGGCCCGGCGATCCGTCGGCCACCCAGTCGCGCAACGCCGTGAACTCGTCCTCGTCGAGCGCAGGCAAACCAAAGGGCATGCCCGCAGCCGGGTTCTGACTAAGGGGCACCTCGAACAATGGCGCTTTTGGCTTTGTGGGTGCCGGCGGCGCGGCGTCAGGCGCGGTTGCGATGCTGGTCTGCCGCCTTCGCGGCGGCCTTTGCGTTGCCCTCAGGCCGTCTTGCAACGCCTTGGACGCAATT
>JAAERO010000528.1 GCA_024230315.1 Hyphomicrobium sp. | reverse complement strand
ATCCGGCGAACCTGACCCGTCTTCAGGCCACCGTACTCCTTGCGCCAACGGTAGTATGTGATCTCCGTCACGCCAATTTGGCGGATCGCATCGGCGACGGTACTGCCCTGCGAATGTAAAACGTCAATCTGACGCAGCTTAGAAACAATCTCTTCAGGCTTGTGGTGCTTCTTTGGCATAATCAGTCCTCCTCAGGGCTAAAACCCATACTTCGAGTCGGACCACTTCACTGGGGGTGGATCAGCGCGACTTTATTCTGGGCGTCTCCTCCTCGCCGGGGTTTCAGGAGCAACAACTGCCTGGCGGCCTTGCGTTCTTCAACGACATCCTCGTCATCGTCGTTGTCGCCACCCTCACGTTCTTGATATGGCTGGCGTTGCGCGAGACGTTTGGGGCGCAGCGGCGCCTCACCGAGCGGCTAATTACGTTGCCGCTCTATCTGTTCCTCGCCGTCTGGTCGATCGGTTTCGGGTACGGGTTCTGGTGGAGCCTTATCGCGGGCGAGGAAGCCACGCCAACGAGCCTGACGGGTCTTCAAGAGGATGCGCGCGATGCGGCCTCAGCTATCGACGCGCGTCTCGCCGCCGTGCAGGTTTAGCTCGACAGCGTCGTTACTTGGTCCGACAGCCAGATGACGCGCGAGGAGACGAGCGGCGGTAGTTGCGGTGGGCCGTCAGGCGCGGGCCGCGGCCCGCTCTACAACGCGCGCCGCAGCGTGCGCGATTCAGTAGCTTCGCTGCGTGACAGCATTGAGAACGCGTGGGTCAAACCGGTGAAGGTTGACCTGGAGAAGCTCCAAAAGAGCGCGGCCTGCCTTGGCGGCGGTACCGTCGAACAGCGTCAGCAGCGCTTCGAGGCGATGGCATCGGGCATTCGCGGCAACGCGCGCAGCATCGCGGCGCGCAGCAATGAGCTGGGTGAATCAACCGCAGCCGAGATGCGTGCGCTGGCCGCTGCCGTCTCCATCCCTCCAGGCCAAACCGGTTTTTCCTGTTACGACCCGACGCTGGCACAGCGATTGACGCAAGCCGCCAACCAAGCCGATCAAGCTGAATTTGCGTGAGGCCCCCTTCAACGAGGGTCCGGCCGGAGTAGCGAACGCAATCAAGCATCTGTGGCAAAACATCGGTGCCTATCTGTCGAGCCTGGCCAACTATATTGTGTCGGGCGGAAAGGATGCGGGCGATGCAGACTCCAACGGCGGCACGCCCATTGACGGGCGCAGCTTGATTGCTCTTCTTGCGACCATTGGCGTGGATCTTGGATTGCTTGCATTGACGGCGCTCAATCCGCCGTCGATAGCGCCGCTACGGCGCGATGCGCTGGCGCGCAGCCAGGCTCAAATACCGCACTTGACCGGCACCGTTATTCGCCAGATCGCCGGTGCGATCGAGACAGCCATTGCCCGCGCGCCCGGGGCCGACTTAGAGTAGGTGCGAAAACACTTCATCTACCATGACGGCGCGTCGTACTTCATCATTCCAAATCTTTATAGCGTTGCCAAAGACAATAAGGCCGAAGAGCGACGCGCGCTTGCCATCAACCAGCTTGGTGGCGTGCTCAGCGAGCTCGACCTCGTTCGCACCTTAAGCGAGTCGGAGTTGCGCCGTGCGCGTCAGGCCGAGGATCGGGAGAGCCGCAGTACCTCGTCAGATCAAGACAAAACCCGCAATCATGGACTTTTCTCCAAGGGGCGGCGCACACTTGCGATTGCCGGCTGGAGCGAGGATGCGCAAAAATACATCGAGGTCTTCCGTCTCGTGCAGCGCGAAGGCCTGACGCCCATCCTGACGGTTCTAAGTGAAGCCAGGATCGCTAAAGCCGAAGATGTATCGCACAAGCTCACGCACGAGGAGACCCGGCAAGCCTATATTGAACACCTCAGCAAGGGTCTCGACATCGATCCCGCGCTGCGACCAGTGCTCGAAAAGATCGACGCCGACGAAGGGGGACTTTCCGGGGGCATTGTAGACTTCTTCCAGGCCGAGCCCGCGATCGAGCAACACGTTTCCAAGGAGTTGTTACGGCTCTCGAAGCAAATTGCCATTCAGGACAATGTGATTACCAAGGAATGTGTCGCCAATCCGAAAATTACCTATCTGCGCTCGGAACTCGAGGTGTCACGCCCTCAAGACGCGATAAGGATTTTCTACGCGCTCAAGGTCATCAGCGATGACTTGGGTCGCACGAGCAGCCACCCCGAACTTCGAGCAAAGATCGACGAGTTTTTGTCGCCGGCGAGCCCAGTAACGGCGCAGGGTATCGTCGAAGCGATGAAAACGATCGGAACATGCTCTAGGGCTTCAAGTGAGGCGTTTCTCAAACCCGGTGATAGGGGTGCCCGGCGAGGATTGTTGCCGCGCGATATAGCTGCTCAGCGAGCACGACGCGGGCGAGCCCGTGCGGTAGCGTCATCGCGCCGAGCGAAAGTTTAAGCGTGGCGGGCTGGAGCACCGCTTCGCCATGTCCGTCCGGGCCCCCGATCAATAAAGCTAACGTCTTGGCCCCGCCGTCTCGCCGCTCCGCTATCCATTGCGCAAATGCCTCGCTCGATAACGAGCGCCCACGCTCTTCGAGCGCGACGGTCACGTCCGCGGAGCGCGTCGCCTTCAGCAGACGTTGAGCTTCGTCGGCTTTTCGCAATTGGGGTGTTGCCGCGCGTGCTTCGCCGATCTCAGCGAGCTTGATGGGCCCCAAACTCAATGCGCGCCACGCGGCATCAAAGCGTGCTGCATACCGATCATAAAGATCGCGTTCGGCACCATCCTTCAGGCGCCCGACGGCTGCAATGATGAGGCGCATGAGCGCCACCTCCCACTCGCTCTGCGGGACGCCGAAGGTCGCCAGCGCAGCGCTAGAGAAAGATCGTTCTTGACGGAATCACTTGGCCTTCGCCCAGAAGGCTCCCGGCAGATAGTTGAATCTTGCTCTAGGGTCTAGACCCTAGAGTCATAGACCCTAAATCAAAAGTGTAGAAACTGATTCACGTTTTACTTTGGACGCGACTTAAGCGTTTCCAAGTGAAACGATCAGGCTCTGGGTCAGTGCGCGACGTGCTCGGCGGGCCGGTCCACAGACCACATTTTCTCAAGGTTATAGAACTCGCGCACCTCGGGCCGGAACACGTGCACGATGATGTCGCCGGTATCGAGCAGCACCCAGTCGCAGGTTTCCTGGCCATCGATACGCACCCGGCCGAAACCCTTTTCTCTAAGCTTGCGCTGGAGCTGTTCGGCGATTGCGCCAACGTGCCGGTTAGATCGACCCGATACGATCACCATGAAATCACCGATGGAAGACTTTCCTGCCAAGTCAATCGTGACCGCTTCCTCGGCTTTTGCTTCGTCGAGCCAGTGGACGATCTCCTTGAGCAGTGCGGCCGGTTTTTGCCCTTCAGACAAAAACTTGGCGGGAGGCGTACCCGATTGGGCACCCTCAAGTGCGGTTCGCATCGTGTGCTGGTTGTCCTTTCCTCATCCACCCCTGAAGGGCTGACGCTCAGGCACCGGTATAGCCCGGCACATCTGGCGCATGTTTCGGCAGGCGCTTGGCCACAAAATCCTGCCGGTAGGCAGCATCATAGTTCATCCGAGGCTGCATCAACAGTCCTCAGCACCCAAATTCGAGGCAGTTTAGGGGCCACCTGTCTCAAACATGTGACATTTTGGCTCTGGATCAGGGGCCAAGACGCGCCCGAAGTGCGGTCGAAGACTGCTCCGACAACCGTGTACTGAGAAACGCCCAGGCCGGTGGTTTGCGGTTCGGCAGTAGAGACGCGGCCTCTTCAGGCAGGCGCCGGCCGGCCATCCAACGGGCCGCGGGCGAGGCTAGCGCCTTCAATCGCCAACCGGGCCGATCGACCACAGCAATCGGCACTAAGCATGTCATCTCGCGCCAATGGCGCCAGTGGTGAAACGTAGCGAGGTTGTCGGCGCCCATGATCCACACGAAGCGGACACGAGGAAAACGCTGCTTGAGATAGAGCAGCGTCGCTACGGTGTAGGGACTGCCAAGAGCCGCCTCAAAGCCGGTTACGGGCATGGTCCGGCCTTTGGCGAAGGTGCGCGCCGACTCCGTGCGCTGTGCCAGCGGCGGCAATCCGGCGGAGGGCTTTAATGGGTTTGCCGGCGTCACCATCCACCACACCGCATCGAGGCGCAGCCGGCGCATTGCGGTACGCGCGCCAATCGCGTGACCCTCGTGCGCAGGATTGAATGAGCCGCCCATGAGCCCAATACGCTGATCCGGATTGGCTAAGGGAGGCCGCGCCTTGAGGGAGGCGAAGCTATGAAGTGCGGATCGGTGCAACGGGACGCCCACCGGTGTTTTGGTTTCGGCCACGAATAGTATGCGGTCGGGCGTCCGCGGGCGAGGCGATAACATGGTCAATTCGGAACGAAAGGCCTCGCAGATGCAACCCGAGAGCGGCCGGGCAGCCAATGTTCGGCCCCCGTTCATTTCAATCACTGTAGGACGCGTGCCGGGAAAGCGATCGTTTCCCCGTTAAACTTGGTCCTAAGAAAAGTGTTGTCATGCCCAAGCGTGGGCGCGTTTTGCCGGGCTCACCATCAGCCCCTATGTGCACGCATCTGCGTGAAGCGGTGCTACCTAGAGCAAGATCGTTCTTGATGGAATCGCTCACCAAGCCCAGTAGGTTCCCGGCAGATAAGTGAATCTTGCTCTAAATCAAAAGTGTAGAGACTGATTCACGTTTCACTTGGAACGCCTCAGGTGCTTCCAAATGAAACGATCAGGCTCTAGCCGCGCTGAGAACGTGGGCTTGGTGAACAGCCAGCTCCCCGCGAGTGATACGACCGGCTCTACACTGGCTTCACCGCCGTTTGAGCAATCGAGCCGTTGAGCGCTTCGCCGCCGCTGCGTTGCTCGGCGGGTTTTGTCGCCCGCGTGAGATTGTGCGCGGTATTGATAATCGCGATGTGCGAAAATGCCTGCGGAAAATTGCCGACGAGGCGTTTGGCACTCGGGTCATATTCCTCTGACAGCAGGCCAACATCGTTGCGCAACGCCAACAGCCGCTCATAAATCTTCTTGGCGTCGGCGTGCCGTCCCAAGAGAATGAGGTTATCGGCGAGCCAAAAGCTGCAGGCAAGGAACGCGCCCTCGCCGACGGGCAGTCCATCGCTTCCATTTCGCGTGTCATAGCGCAACACAAAGCCATCGGCGGTCAGTTTGCGCTCTATCGCTTCGACGGTATTGCGGATGCGCGGATCGCTGGAGGGCAGGAATCCCACCAGAGCCATAAGCAAGGTGCTCGCGTCGAGCTCTTGACCACCGTAGTGCGCCACGAAGGCGCCGATGTCTTTGTTGAATGCGTGCTCACGCACGTCTTGGTGAATCTGGTCGCGAATCTTGCGCCAACGATCCAGCGGTCCCTTTAGTCCGAATCGCTCCGCGCTCTTGATCGATCGATCAAAGGCAACCCAGGCCATAACCTTCGAATATGTAAACTTATGCCGACCGCCGCGGGTTTCCCAGATGCCGTCATCGGGACGCTCCCAAATTCCTTCCAGATGCTTGACGAGGGCAATTTGCAGTTCCCAGCCGGCGTCGCTGGTCATGAGCCCAGCCATGCGGCCGTGATGTATGGCATCCATGATCTCGCCATAGATATCGAGCTGCAACTGGTCCGCTGCCGCATTGCCAACGCGCACAGGCCTGGCACCTTCGTATCCGCTAAGCCATGGCACCTCCCATTCGGTGAGGCGGCGCTCGCCGGCGATGCCGTACATGATCTGAATCTGCTCTGGCGATCCGGCGATGGCGCGGATGAGCCAGTCACGCCACGCCAGCCCTTCCTCGATATGGCCGGAGTTCATGAGTGCAAGCAGCGTGAATGTCGTGTCGCGCAGCCAGCAAAACCGGTAGTCCCAATTGCGTTGGCCGGTGAGTTCTTCGGGCAGTGACGTTGTCGGCGCCGCAACGATGCCGCCGGTGGGGCGATAGGTCAGTGCTTTGAGAGTGATCAGCGATCGCGTAACGGCATCCTCATAGCCCGCGACCGGCTTCGATTTCTTGCACCAGTCGCGCCAGAAGGTCTCGGTTTTTTCCAGCGCCTTGTGCGGATCAATAGCCGGAGGCGGCGGGCGATAGGACCTGGAGTAGCTGAGCACGAACGGTATCGTTTGGCCGGCCGATACGGTGAATTCAGCGACTGTCTTCATGTCTTTGCCGATCAGCGGCACAGGCGTTCGCAACAAGGCCTGATCCGGACCGGCGACCGCTCTCAGCGTCGTATCGTCAATCCGGCTCACCCAGGGGACGAGAGAGCCGTAGTCGAAGCGCAAGATCATTTCGGTGCGCATTGCGACCTGACCGCGCTTGCCGATCACGAGACGAACGACATCCGATGACCGATCGCGCAGCGGCATGAAGTCAAGGACGCTGACCTCCCCGTCCTCGGTTTTGTGGATCGTCTCCAGGACAAGGGTGTTCTTGCGATAGGATCTTGTGGTCTTCACGTTGGGGTCGACAGGAGCGAGACTCCAGTGGCCGTTTTCCGGCTTGCCAAGAAGCGCGGAGAAGCATGCGCCGCCATCGAACCGCGGCCAGCACAGCCAATCGATGGAGCCGTCCTTTGAGACAAGCGCCGCCGTTTCACAATCGCCTATGAGGGCGTAGTCTTTGATCAGGGAAGGCGTGGCCGTATCTCCTCGTCCTTGTCTTTTGATTGCAGGGTTTGCAGTCAGAATGCAAGTGCTGCCGCTATTTCGGACGCACCTGACCGGTGCCGCGAACGAGGTATTTGAAAGTCGTCAATTGATCAACGCCGACGGGTCCGCGTGCGTGCAGCTTGCCCGTCGCAATGCCGATCTCGGCGCCGAAACCGAACTCGCCTCCGTCAGCGAACTGCGTCGACGCATTGTGCAATACGATTGCCGAGTCGACAGATCTTAAGAAGTGTTCTGCGGTCTTTGCGTTGCCCGTGATAATCGCATCGGTGTGCTGAGTGCCGTATCTATTAATGTGTGTGATCGCCGCGTCGACGCCATCCACGGTTTTCACCGCGATGATGGCATCAAGATACTCAGTTTCCCAATCGTCCTCCGTCGCTAGCTTCACGCGTGCGTCCACGTTCTGGGCCCCCGCATCACCGCGCACCTCGCAGCCGGCGTCCAAAAGCGCTTTGGTGAGCGCCGGCAGGAAGCCCGACGGCGCAGCACCATCGACGAGCAGCGTTTCCGTCGCCCCGCAAATGCCAGGACGGCGAAGCTTCGCGTTGATGACAACGGAAACGGCCATGTCGAGATCGGCGTCGCGATCGACATAGGTGTGGCAGACGCCTTCCAGATGCGCGAATACCGGGACGCGGGTTTCCTTCTGTACGCGTTCTACGAGGTTCTTACCGCCGCGCGGGACGATCACGTCGATGGCTCCATCGAGACCGCTGAGCATCAGCCCGACAGCTTCGCGGTCCGTGGTTGGTACGAGCTGGATTGAGGCTTCAGGCAGTTTTGCGGCTTTCAGTCCTTCGACGAGACACGCATGAATCGCCTGGCTTGAATGATGGCTTTCGGAACCGCCGCGGAGGATCGCGGCGTTGCCGGCTTTCAAAGCCAGCGCGCCGGCATCCGCAGTGACGTTGGGCCGGCTCTCGTAGATGATCCCGATGACGCCGAGCGGCACGCGTACGCGTTCGAAGGCGAGGCCACTGGGGCGCGTCCACTCCGCAAGAACGGCGCCGACCGGATCGGCTAGCGCTGCAATGTCTTCCATCCCTTTGGCGATGCCGGCGACGCGGTCTTTGTCGAGCATGAGCCGGTCGACAAATGCGGCCGGACGCCCTGCCTCTTTTGCGGCTTGGGTATCTTTTGCGTTGGCAACAAGGATGGTGGGCGTTGCCTTTCCTAGTGCGTCAGTAGCGGCCTTGAGCGCAGCGTTCTTCATCTCCGTCGGCGCAAGTGCTAGCTCATATGCGGCCGCGCGTGCGCGCTGCCCGATGGCGTGCATGATTTGCGCATTTTCGGTGGGCTTAATACGCTCCGGCTTATTCATGTCATCTCAACTCAGTTCTGTGCGGTGACCTTGTGAAGGGCCATGTCATCGCGGTGTATGAGCTCATCGCAGCGTGACACTCCCAAGATTTCGATTATCTCGCTGCTCTTGCGTCCAATGATACGCGCCGCATCCACCTTCGCATAGGCGATGAGCCCGCGCCCCAGCTCGCGGCCGTCTGTCGCCCGGATGACAACCGCATCACCGCGGTCGAAGCTGCCTTCCAGGCGCACAACTCCCGCGGGCAAAAGGCTTTTGCCGGCCGCAAGCGCCTTTTCCGCGCCGGCGTCGACAAAGACGTTGCCCTTCTGCTCAAGCTGACCAGCGAGCCAGCGCTTTTTTGCCGTCAGCGGGTCGGACGTCGCCAGAAACCACGTACACGCGCAGCCTTCGTAAATCTCTCGTAAGGGATTTAGAACTTTGCCGCTCGCGATCACCATGTGGATGCCGGCGCTGAACGCGATCTTGCCGGCTTCCAGCTTGGTTTTCATCCCGCCCTTGGAAAGCTCGGTTCCAGCATCACCTGCCATCGCCTCGATCTCTGAAGTGATTGCAGTGACGACGTCGAGCCTCTTTGTGGAATGTGCAACGCCGGGGGGCGCGGTGTAGAGCCCGTCGACATCCGACAACAGCACGAGGCAATCGGCTGCAACCATCGAGGCGACGCGCGCTGATAGCCGGTCGTTGTCGCCATAGCGGATTTCGGTCGTCGCCACTGTGTCATTCTCATTGACGACGGGAATCGCACCAAGCTCGAGCAGTGTTTCGATCGTGTAACGTGCATTGAGGTAGCGGCGGCGCTCTTCGGTGTCGCCCAGCGTTAACAGGATTTGCGCAGCCGTCAGTTTGCGCTCCCGGGCGAGCTCTTGATAGGCATGAGCAAGACTAATCTGGCCGACGGCGGCGGCGGCTTGGCTCTGCTCTAACTCAAGCGGGCCTTTGGGGAGCTGCAACTTGTGACGCCCAAGTGCGATCGCTCCGGAGGATACGAGCACGATCTGCTTTCCGTCGGCGACGAGTTGCGCCACGTCGTCCAACAGAGACTTGAGCCAATCTGATTTGAGCGCGCCGGTGTCTTTGTCGGATAGCAACGACGAACCGATTTTGACAACGATGCGCCGCGCCGTCGTCCACTCGGGACGGGCGGCGTTACGGACATCAGGGGCGGTGCGCTTCGATGCAGACATGAGGCGAGATGTGGCAGCAACAGGAGTTATGAGCCGAATAATGCGCCGTTCGCATAGCAGAAAATGGGGTGAAGGGGGCAGAAGTTCAGTGAGTTTGGTGTGTATCGCCTGTCGTCGCCCTAAGCGGAGGCTGCGAAGGCCGCGCACGCTTCGCTAACGAACCGCCGACTGAACTCGGGTGATTTGCGGCCATCTTCGGACTCGATGCCGGTGTGAACGTCTACGCCGGCGGGATGAACGGCAGCGATCGCCGCGCGGACGTTATCGGTGTTAAGGCCGCCAGCCAAGATGACCGGGACGGGTGAGATTTCGACAATCTTGCGGTTAATATTCCAATCGTGAGTCTTGCCGGTCGCGCCGCGCGCGCCGGTGAGCGGATCGAACGTATCTGTGATGAAGGCATCCACCAGCGGTGCGAACCGCGCCAACTCATCGCGCAAGTCTTTGAAATTATCGTGGCGCACGATGAGGCTCTTGATGATCCGCAGGGCAGGCGTTGCACTACGCAGCTGTTGCAACTCGGCTACGCTCACATCACCGTGCAGTTGGACCATGCCCACACCCAGCTGACGGCACAGATCGATGATCGCTGATGCCTTGCTCAAATAGGTGATGAGAAAAAATGTGGAACGATTGTCGAACTCGGCAACGATTGCGGACGCGTTCTTAATGCTCAGATCCTCTTTGTGATGATCGAGCATCAACGGAAATCCGAGAAACTCAAACCCAGAGGCGATGAGCATATTGGCTTCTGCCAAGTCAATAATTCCAGCGACGTGAAGGAGGCCTTTTTCTGTTGTGTTCATTGGATTGTTCCAGTGTGGTGCGACCAGTGCGGCGGTACCTTTGTCGGCACGAGTTAAGGCCGCCAGGGCTCGTGCGCATCAGACGACTCGGCGGCTTCCCGTTTGTCTGCGCTGCCGATGTCGCGGGCGAGCGCGAAGAGCGCATCCCTGACGCCCGCGCCCGATACCGCGGACAAGACGAGCGGCGTTTTCTTTGCCGCTTTCTTGAGTGCCTCTAAGCGTTGCGCAAGCGTTTCCTCATCGACGGCGTCGCACTTCGACAGCGCGACGATCTCCTTCTTTTCTTTGAGCTCGGCCCCATAGGCTTTGAGCTCTTGCCGCACAGTGCGGTAGGCGCTCCCCACATCTTCCTCAGTGGCATCGACCAGGTGCAGCAGCACCTTCGTACGCTCCACGTGGCCGAGGAAGCGTGTGCCGAGGCCGGCGCCTTCGCTTGCACCTTCGATGAGGCCTGGGATGTCGGCGAGAACGAAGTCAACCTCGCCCGCACGCACGACGCCGAGATTGGGGTGCAGGGTGGTGAAAGGGTAGTCGGCAATTTTTGGCTTCGCCGCACTGACGGTTGCCAAGAAAGTGGATTTGCCAGCATTCGGGAGACCAACAAGACCCGCATCCGCAATCATCTTGAGCCGCAGCCAAATGGTGAGTTCTTCTCCCGGCAGGCCGGGATTGGCGTGACGTGGCGCCTGGTTTGTCGACGATTTGAAGTGCGCGTTGCCAAATCCGCCGTTGCCACCTTTGGCCAGAAGTGCGCGGTCACCTGGATTTGCCATATCGGCGAGAAGCGTCTTTTGGTCTTCTGCGAAGATCTGCGTGCCGGGCGGCACCTTGATGACGCGATCGGCGCCCTTTGCTCCTGAACGATCGCGGCCCATGCCGTGGCCACCCGTCTTGGCTTTGAAGTGCTGCTGGTAGCGGTAGTCGATCAGAGTGTTGAGGTTCTGCACGCACTCAGCCCAAACGTCGCCGCCCCTGCCGCCGTTGCCGCCGTCGGGACCGCCAAACTCGATGAACTTCTCGCGCCGGAAGCTGATGCAGCCTGCGCCGCCGTCGCCCGAAGAGATGTAGATCTTGGCTTGGTCCAGAAATCTCATTGCGCGCTCCGCCACCAGGCCGCCATGAAGGGGCGACGCTGGGCGTATTTTATCGTCTCGACCTTACTCTTTCGCGCTTCGCACCATTGCGTGGCCTTGCCCACGCGGCGAAACCCGAGTTTGGCGACAACGCGCGCTGAGGCTGCGTTGTCGGCGAAGTGCCCACACGTTATGCGTCGAATGCCGCAGTCCCTAAAGCAATAGTCCATCATGGCGCGTGCCGCTTCCGTGGCAAATCCGTTGCCCCACCAGGGCGTACCAATCCAATAACCCATCTCTTCCTGGGCACGCTCGCCCTCGATAAAGCCAACCGCCCCAATGAGATTGCCGTCGTGCTCAACGCCGCGCACAAACTCGTCATTGGCGATCGAGGCGATCCAAAGATCGGCGTCGAGGAGCGAGTAGGGGTGCGGTATATGCGACGTCATGCGTGCCACGTCCCAGTCGCTCGCGAGCTCCCTAATGCGGCTTGCATCGCGCGATTGAATAATCCGGTAGCTCAAACGCCGCGAGCGCATTTTTCACCGCGCTCCAATCCTGCATCACTCACTAAGGGCTAAAGATACGAAAAAGGGGATGCCGCGACATCCCCCGTTAAACTTCGTTGGGCAATGCCTGGCATCTGTGTGCTATTTGGTGGCGTCGGCATCCTCGGAGCGAACAGACACGAACACGCGGCCTTTTCGCTTGGTCTTAAACTCGACTGCCCCCTCGATCACGGCAAAGATCGTATGGTCCGTTCCCATTCCGACGCCTGAGCCGGGATGCCACTGTGTGCCGCGCTGGCGCACGAGGATGTTGCCGGGAATGACACGCTCCCCACCGAAGCGCTTCACGCCGAGACGTTTGGACTGCGAGTCGCGGCCGTTCTTGGACGAGCCGCCTGCTTTCTTTTGTGCCATTGGTCAGATCCTATTGCGAGTTGGCGGTTCGTTAAGCGCCGACGATGTTCTTGATGCGGACCTTGGATAGGTCCTGTCGGTGGCCGCGCTTGCGGCGTGAATTCTTGCGGCGGCGCTTTTTGAAGGCGATGACTTTCGGCCCCCGTGTCTGCTCCACAAGCTCGGCAACGACCTTGGCGCCAGAGACGAATGGTGTGCCAAACTTTGGCGTTTCAGACCCGCCAATCATCAGCACCTCGGCGAACTCGATCTTCGCGCCGGCGTCGCCTTTAACTTTTTCGATGGTCAGAACGTCGTCAGGGGCGACGCGATATTGCTTGCCGCCCGTCTTGATGACAGCGTACATGGCATTTTCCTTCGCATTATCCGCGCCCTACGGCGCCACAGGGGTCCTGTGGTCTTTGAGGGTCGTCAACTTGCAGCGGCGATACGGAGCCTCGGGCAGCGCGCCTTGCGCGTCCGGACGAGTGCCGAACGCGATCGGGCCGCTTTATCGACGAGACGCGCAGAATTGTCAATTGGCCCCGCATCTTGGGGCGCATTTGATCGAAATCAAGGACAGGTGCGCCCTGGACCAAAATATATGGGCTGCTCAACACGTTGCCATGGTGCCGTGTAGTCGCCGAGCTGGCCGGCGTGTGGCGATTGGTTGAGCCCCCCCCCGCGAGAATGCCGCCTTTTTGGGTGCCGGTTCTGACCGGTTGGGCGCCACTCCACCTATCTGCCAATTTTTCCTATTTGGCCCCCGATTGGCCCATCGGCGGCCTCTTTTTTTGGGCGCGCCTTTGGATGGCCGCCCAATCACTGTTTGGAATTGCGGCCTGCCATGCACAAATGTCGAGTGGTAGGGAGAGCGTCTTGGAAGGCAGATAGATGGTGCAAGTGGCGCAAAGGGCGAGGCTTGGTCAAATCCCAGTACATGATGTTGGGCCCGACTTTCCTTTGGCGACGCTTAAGTTGGAGGAGGCGCGTGCCCATGCCCTCATCGATGGTGCCACCCGCCACGTGCCGCGCGCCGCTCTCAAGTCGCTCGATGCCGTGTCGCGCCGCTGGCTTGAAAAACAAGATAGCGTCCACCTTGCAGAAATCGATGCGGTGGCAGACCGCCTGCGCCGTCCTGGCGCCTACTTCCTTTCGGTCAACTACGAGTGGGGCTGTACGTGCCGGATCGCTCCCGCACCCGACCACAAAAGTGCGCGTCTTGTGCGTGTTCTCGACTGGCGAACGCCGGGGCTCGGCCGCTACATCATCGCTGCGCGTGTTGCCGGCGAAGCGGGCCCGTTCGTGACGTTCACATGGCCCGGTTACACGGGCATTCTGCAGGCGATGGCGCCCGGCCGTTTTAGTGCAGCGCTCAATCAGGCGCCGATGAGCAAGCCACTGGGGCGGTTTTATCTTGATTGGGCCGTCAACCGGGCGCGCGTTTGGCGCATGCCGCATGTGACACCTGCGCACCTTTTACGCGAGGTGTTTGAGACCGCTGCGTCGTTCGCCGAGGCCAAACAATTGCTGATCGAGCGTCCGATCTCCACGCCGGGAATCTATTCGATCGCCGGTACAAAGCCGGGTGACACCGTCATCATCGAGCGCTCCGCGACGGAGGCGCGTGTGCACGAGGGCGCAAACGCCACGGCGAACCAATGGCAGGCTGCGGGCTGGCACGGACATGCGCGTGGGAAGGACAATGCCGGCCGTTCGCGCCAGATGCATAGTGTCTCAACTGACCTCGACGCGGACTTTCCCTGGCTGGCGCCGCCGATCCTCAACGACAACACGCGTTTTGTCATGATCGCGGATGCGGCACGGGGACGGATTGTGGCGCAAGGTATCGAAGCGCGGCGCGCGGCGACCGAGCCGCTTGAGGTGGTCGCCTAACCCGGTGCGGGGTTCTCGCGCCCGGACCAATCGACCCGCAGGGTGGAGAACATCACAACCGCCAATGTCAGGAAGCCTAAGATCGCGCCGGCGAGCAGCGCATAGTCCTCAACCCTCAGGATGAGATAGAGCAGTCCATAGTAGAGGACAGCGTGAATGAGCCCGCAGACGAGGAAGAACTTGACGCTGGGACTGTCAAAAAACGTTCGATCGCAGTTTCCATGGTGCCGATAACTTGTTCTCCTCACGGCTCTGACCGGCTGCGGATCCTACCGATGCGTGATGGCGGGAAGCACACGTCATTTGGGCGGGATATCCGGCAAATTGCGGCAAATTTCCGCCCTCCAGCGCCGCGTTCGGATTGACATCCGTTTCATGTTGTCAGAAATTTCTGTAATGACAGAAATAACTGTACATAGAAAGCGGATGCCCGCGGCGATCGAGCGTTTCGTGCTGCATTGGGGCGAAATGGGTGCCGTTTGGAGCGTCAACCGGTCGGTCGCGCAGATCCATGCCCTGCTGTACGTCTCAGACAATTCAATGACTGCTGAGGACATCGCCGAGCGCCTGGCGATGGCGCGCTCCAACGTCTCAACGAGCCTGCGTGAGCTGATCGTCTGGGGCCTTATTCGCCGCGTCCACGTCATGGGCGATCGGCGCGATCACTACGAGGCCGAGGGCGATATGTTCGAAATGGTACGGCGTATCGCGCTGGGCCGAAAGGCGCGGGAAATCGACCCGACGCTTGGCATTTTGCGCGCGTGCGTGGCCGACGCCAAGAAAGATGCCCGCGTTCCAGCAAGCGTACGCAAGCGACTTAGCGCCATGCTCGAATTCACGGAAACCGTCGACAAGAGCTTTGGCGAGATCATGCAACTGCCGGCCCCGACGCTGTTGGCGCTGTTGAAGATGGGCGGTGCCGTGGCGCGCCTTGCGGTTGGCCGCGGCAAAAGGAGCGCGAAACGTGCCCGTTCGGCCTAAGCGCAGGGACACAGAGGGAGATTTTGTCGTGGCAGCGCATGAACCGCTTCAAGTCGTAGGGGATCAAGAGCGTACGGCGGGCTCGTGCACGTCCGCGACGAATCGACAAAAATCGCTGCCCGCACTCGCCGACCTGCGCTTTCGCGCACTCATCGGTGAGACGGCCTGGAATGAGCTGCCCGAGCCTGTCCAACGCCGCTTCTCCAAATGCCTCGCGCCAAACGAAAGCGTGCTCTACCGAGGTAATGTCGTGGCGACCGAACTGTCGTTTACGGGGCGCTCGCTGGCGTATCTCACCCGCGGCATCGGCTCACTTTTGCCGCTCACCAATGGCGCTACCGGCCCGGCCCTCGTCTGCGTCACCGAGGGTGAGCACCTCGGCGGACAGACCTGGACACGCATCTACACTCGTCCCGGCCGCCTTCCCCAAGCCATCTCGTCGGCCAAGCGGTTTCGCGGGCCAACGGGATTGGAGGAGTACGTCGGCTTTGGTATCGGCGTGACGCTAAAAGTTACCGTGGAGGAGGGCGCGCTCATCTTTCGTTCGGCCAGCTACTTTTTCGAGGTCGGCTGTTGGCGGTGGCGTATTCCAGAAGCGCTTGAGCCCGGACGCATGGAGATCACCCACCGCGAGGAAGGCAACGGGACGTTTTCCTTTCGCTTGGATTTGACGCACCCAATCCTCGGCCTTCTCGTTCATCAGCTGGCCTATTTCTGCGATGACTGATCGTATCCGGCGCCCTTCCGCTTCAATGCCCTAGCCTGGAAATGCGGCGGTTACTCTTTCCGGCGTTTCAGCCGCACGGGTGCCTCATGACCCGGCGAGCAGTGCGCATCATTTGGATTTTGACCGGCCTATGTCTTGCCACGGGGCGCGGTCGCCAGCGTTATCATTTTGGTTGGTGACGCTGAACGACCCTGGCAGCACAATCTGTGCGGGCGATCCACGCTCGTGGACGTTCTCGCACTGCTGCTTTGGACTAACGGGCACCTCGAACAATGGCGCTTTTGGCTTTGTGGGTGCCGGCGGCGCGGCGTCAGGCGCGGTTGCGATGCTGGTCTGCCGCCTTCGCGGCGGCCTTTGCGTTGCCCTCAGGCCGTCTTGCAACGCCTTGGACGCAATT
>JAAERO010000527.1 GCA_024230315.1 Hyphomicrobium sp. | reverse complement strand
TAACACCAAACGGCCAGACTTGACGCTCGCCAGCCACAGTGGCGGCAAGTGAGGGTCTGATTACCGCAGTTCCTGCTTCGAGGAACGGAAATTGGCGCACTCCATCATCGATGCAGTGTCATCCGGGGAATGTCGGCTAACATGCCGCCTGGACTACTCCGTGGGGGCCGGTCAGTATCCGGGTGCGTCAGTGTTCGCCGTCGTTGGGCTTCTCGTTCTGGAGCTCCTCGCGCGGGCGCAGCAGCCAGCCGACCAGCGGGAGCAGTAAGGTATGGGGGAGTATGCGAAGGGCGACTGCCATGAACGTATTGATGACCCCCGGTACGATGAGGCAACGGCCCAGAACGAAACCGTTATAGGCGGAATTCGCGGTGTGCTCGGGGCTGAGCGCTGGGAGTAGTTGCCGGTAGAATGAGGACTCAGCGCCCATTGCCTCGTGAAATGAGGTGTTGACCGGCCCCGGTGCCAGCACCGTCAGCCGCACGCCCTCGCCCGCATTCTCCCAGGCCGCTGCCGCGGTCAGCGAGATCACATAGGCCTTGCTTGCATAGTAAGCCGCCTGATACGGCCCTGCCGCGAGACCGCCGAGGGAGGCAACATTGAGAATGCCGCCACGCCCGCGCGCCAGCATGGCTGGCAGGGCGTGACGCATCCATCGCGTCAGGGCCCTCACGTTGAGATCGAGAAGATGCACGACATCTTTCTCGCTGTGAGATTCAAAGCGCCCTGATAATCCGATGCCTGCCGAATTGACCAAGACATCCATGTAGCAGCCGCGTTCGGCCAATTGCGTGTCCAGACGTCTGGGTGCATCTGGTTCGGTGACGTCGATGATGATTGCGTGGGCCTTAACGCCAAAGTTGCGTTCGATTGCGGCGGCGGCCTCTTGCAGCGCATCGGAATTGCGCGCGAGAATCGCGACATCGTGCCCGGCTTTGGCAAAGCGCCGTGCCATCGCAAGCCCGATCCCGCGCGATCCTCCCGTTACCACGACCGCCGGCTTCAGGCCGGCGACGGCATCTAGGGCCGCAGCATATGGCTGGGCATAGCGCGCGATCCATTTGTCGAGCAGGCGCGCGAAGACGCCTGGCTTCTTTATTCCTGAGGGGTTTTGCATCTGCGCCACTCAGCGCCTCTTGAAAGCGTGGGGTGAGGGTCGCTGGTGCCGCAAGAGGGATGTGGCCCCGATTGTCCACAAAGCGTTTTAAATCAACGCTTTCAATGGCCTGCAAATCACATTAGGTCAGATAGCTAAGTTAGAAAAAAGTTCCACCAAACTATCATTCCGCGACGGACAACTTCAATGCCCGCAACGAAAAAAGATCGTTCTATGCGCAACTTGCGTAAGTCAGGACAGCAATACCAAGTACGTCGCTAGCTACCCGCCGATGTTGTCGATCATTTCCAGAAGAAGTGGTGGGTCAAGAATACCGGTGTCAGTGACTGGTTGAAAGCTGCAAAGTTACGCGACATCTGGCTCGCTGAGCTTGACCAGCAGATCGAAGAGGTGCGTGCAGGTCGTCAGTGCGTCGATGCCGCCAAGCACGAAGAGTACATGGCTACTCGCGATCTTGATCCTAAAGACGGTAGGTGCATGGCGATTGAGTACGCCCTGCTAGCCGAAGCTGACGGCAAAGAAGATCGCGGAGAAGATAGCGTCTTTTAGTATCGCAAGGTGACCGGTGTCTGGACGCCTCTCGACCAACACCTCGAACAATTCTTGCGAGAGAGCAAGGTCATCAACGTCACGAAGAAAGATCGCCGTTCGGCAGTGGGCAAGCTCATGTCGTGGATGCGTCAGCCCGTTCTTCAAAAGCTGACACGGCGTCAGGCTGGTGCGTACATTACGCATCTGACCGACACTGGCATCTCGTCTGTAACCGTCAACGGCATCATCTCCAATCTGGCGAGCTATCAAAAGTATCTGGTCAAGCGCGGCCTAGCGAAAGAGAACGTCTGGTCTGGCCAGCACTTGCCCACTAAGGGAGCGAAGCAAGAGCGCATACCTTGGGAAACAGAAGAGATCATGCGCATGATCCAGAACGCTCCTACACGGCTGCTTCTCGACTTAGTGCTGTTCGGAACGTTGACGGCTTCAACGTGCGCGATGAGCACACAAAGACGACAGCTGGCATCAGGCATGTCCCCAAGCATCCTCAACTCGTTGATGCCTTCTGTAAGCGCATCAGGGGTAAGAGCCGTCACGACTACATCTTTCATGAGATTACTGCGAAAAAAGAGAACAGAGGCAAGGCGTTGACTAAGCGGTTCTCAAGGTGGCGGACGAAACTTTTTGGAGAAATTGAAGGCCGTCAGTCGCCCAAGTGCTTTCACTCGTTTCGCCACCACTTTATCGACGAGCGACTAAAGGCCGGTATTGACTTGCGCCTAATTCAGATGGTCGTGGGTCATCAGCCGGAAGGCGGCGTGACCACGAATGCTTACGGTCACGGTCTTTCTGAAGATCAAGCTCGTACTGTAGTTGGCGCTGCGAGCTTGCCGCTATAACGCCCTCCATTGTCGCATTGCCATCATTTCTTCATACAAATCGGCCAGGCAGGTGCCAAGCAGTTGTCGAGCCCCGCGCTGCGCTAAGCGGTGCATATGGGCTTGGCATACTGCGTTGGGGGCCTAGCGATATAACAAACCAGAGAACGAGATAATTCGAGTTTGCTCTCCGGAGGCATCCAATGTCTGTCTTACATGGATTAGCAAGGCCATTGACACTCATAGTGTTAGGTTCGGCATTGATAATGGCGTCAACGAGCACAATGGCCGAGAAAAAGACCTGCAAAGATAACTGCCAAGATAAAGTGCAAGCTTGCAATGACGCTTGCGGTCCTGATGACTCGGATTGTTTCATTAAGTGCGCAAGTGCGGTGAAAAAATGCCTTAAGGGCACCTCGAACAATGGCGCCTTTGGCTTTGTGGGTGCCGGCGGCGCGGCGTCAGGCGCGGTTGCGATGCTGGTCTGCCGCCTTCGCGGCGGCCTTTGCGTTGCCCTCAGGCCGTCTTGCAACGCCTTGGACGCAATT
>JAAERO010000526.1 GCA_024230315.1 Hyphomicrobium sp. | reverse complement strand
CTCAACGGCGTTGATCCCCAAGCTTGGCTCACCGACACGCTGGCCCGCATCGCCGATCACAAAATCAATCGTATCGACGAATTGCTTCCCTGGCGATATGCTGAAAATAGCTGAGTAACGACGGTGGCCGGACGCTTACGCTAGGATTGCATCTGAGTGAGAAACGAAAGCGAGCGCTGTCATAAGAATGCCTGACACACGACACCACAAAACGGTCCTCATCACCGGCGCGGCGCGGCGCATCGGACACACCATCGCACTCGATATGGCCGCGCACGGTTGGAGCGTTGGCATTCACTATTGCCGATCGGAGGAAGAGGCTGAACGCCTCGCGGAGAAAATTCGTGCAGCCGGAGGGAAAGCCGCAGCTCTCTCAGGCAATCTCGCCAATATTGACGACGTGCAATCGTTGATTCCGCGTTGCGCCAGTGCGCTCGGGCCCCCAACGTGCCTCATCAACAATGCCTCGGAGTTTTTTCTCGACGCGATCACGTCGTTGAGCCCGGAAGGCTGGGACACGCACCTCGATATCAATCTGAAGGCGCCGGTGTTTCTGGCGCAGTCGCTGTTTCTCAACTTACCCGATGACGTCGAAGGCAACGTCGTCAACATTATCGACCAAAGGGTGTGGCGGCTCACGCCGGAGTTCTTTTCCTACACGGTCTCGAAGGCCGGCCTCTGGACGGCAACGCAGACGCTGGCACAGGCCATGGCGCCAAGGATTCGCGTGAACGCCATTGGGCCGGGCCCGGTACTGAAAAGCGTGCATCAAACGGATGAGGAATTTGAGCGCGAGAAGGAGTCGACGCTATTGAACCGTGGCACGACACCCGAAGAGATTGCCGCCGCGGTGCGCTTCATCCTCGATGCGCCGTCGATGACCGGACAGATGATCGCGCTCGACGCCGGCCAGCACCTCACCTCAGGCGGCTCGGCCCATCAGCGCTCGCGTTAATGAGCCACGGTTCATCCGACATCGCCTTAATTCCTCCCCTCTATGCCCAAACTCGCGCCCAAATGCTGCGCTTTGTGGGGGCTCTATCCTGACGGTGTGGAAACCAGCCGTTAACATTAAGCGCTTAAGAACCTTTTAGCTTGTCAGGCGCTTAGCGCCGCGTTCCAAAACGGGTGTTCGCACATGAAGAACCTCCTTGCTGCATCGCTCACCATCGCTCTCATCACCAGCGCCGCCACACCTCCCGTCAACGCGGCGAAACTTCCTGAAGTTAAAACTTCCCCTAGCAATCAGGTCCCAGCCTGCGCCACGCCAGGCCGCCTGATGGCCTATGTCCAATCGCGCAACAAAAAGCTCGACGGCCGTTTCGATGGGATCGCGACCGAATACATGCGGCATGGCGAGACGTTAGACATTCGCTGGGACATGGCCTTTTTCCAAATGATTTTGGAGACAGGTAGCCTCAGCTATACCGGTGATGTGCGTCCCAAGCAGAACAATTTTGCCGGGCTTGGCGCGACCGGCAACGGCAATCGGGGCGAAAGCTTTGCCGATATCGGGAACGGTGTGCAGGCGCACTTGCAGCATCTACTTATGTACGCGGGTGAGCACATCCAGAAACCCGTTGCAGAGCGTACGCGCAAGATCCAGGAATGGGGCGTTCTGACCAAATGGCAGAATTCCATCAAGGGACCTATGACGTTTGCACTCGTCGCCAAGAAGTGGGCGCCGGGCTCGCACCGCTACGTGCGCTTCATGGATAAGATCAGCGCCGGCTTCTACGATAAATACTGTAACGCGCCCGATCCGCGGCCGGAACTCGTGCAAGAGGCACGCAAGGGCCGTAATGGCGCAGCCGGCCAGCAGGTTGCCGCGATCGCGTCGGAAACGAACAACGCCCCGATCGATCTGCCGAAAAGGAAGATCTCGGGCGCGGAAATTGCCAAGCGCAATATCGAAGAGCAGCGCAAGCAAGGCGCAAGCCGTTCCAGCCTCGGTGCTGGCTCGCTTGCTGAGGCTGGCGCGGCGATGAGATCGGCCCTTGGTAAAAGGGATGACGACACCAAGGCCGTGCAACCGGCAATGAAAACCGCGCTTAATACGACGACCGGCAATGACACGGAGCGGCCATCGGTGACCATTCTCAATTCATCCAAGCCTGAGAAGGGTCCTGTTGCCGCGCAAGGTGCAGACATTCAGACTGCATCGGTTGCGGGTGCGGCAACGAAGATGAAGCTACCGGACGCTGCCGGCACAAAGTCAAACGAGGCAGAAGCAAAGAATACAGACGCGGCTTCACCTTCGAGTTCACCGTCAACCTGCAAAGTCTGGACCGCCAGCTATGGCGGCCAGCGCGCCGTCATTATCAAGGCCAAGGCGGACGCCACCGTGAACTACACCGTACTCGATGTGCACAAAGGCTCTGAGACGCGGGAGCTGGACGCCTACATCGCAGCTTACGCCAAGGGCGGCGAGAACGTTGGCGAGTTCTCCAGCCAGACCAAGGCGCTGAGCAAGGCATTCGAGTTGTGCCCGGAGGGCTAAGGCTCCCGATTGATTGCTTGTCAGGTGTATCGCTGAGAACGGCGAAGGCAGGGGGAGCGCAATGAAACGTCGCAATCCCTGCCGAATGTTCTGGCCGGCGCGTTGCGCCATCGCGGCTTTCGCCATCAGCCTGCCGCTGGCTAGCGCGCAAGCAGAACTGCCCAAAATCCGCACGTCTCCTCATAACGCTGTGCCGCAGTGCGTGACGCCTGAGCGCCTGATGGTATTCCTCAAAGTACGCAACAAAAGGCTGGCGCCGGCATTCGGCAACATCGCTCATTGGTACAAGCATCATGGCGAGACATGGCGCGTGCGGTGGGACTACGCCTTCTTTCAAATGGCGGTCGAGACCAACTTTCTCACCTACCGGCGCGGCAACGACCGATGGGGCGATGTGGACCCGCGCCAGAATAATTTTGCTGGTCTTGGCACCACCGGCGGCGGCGTACCAGGTGACAGTTATCCGGACGTGAAAACAGGAGTGCTGGCGCAAATTCAGCACTTGGTCGTCTATTCGGGCGAGCAAATCGCCCATCCAGTCGGCCCGCGTACCAGGCTCAAGCAGGCTCACATTCTCGAATCGTCGGCGCGCAGGCAACGCCAACTGACATTTGCCGATCTTTCCGGCCGCTGGGCTGTCGACCGGCATTATGGCCGGTCCATCGAGTGGGTGGCTAAGAGCTATCGCAAGAAATATTGCCGCGGTCGCGCCGCTGCAAGGTCCACTGGCAAGACGACGCTGCCGGCAGCGTCCGCGCTTGGTGGACCAAATGCGCAAGCACCCTCCCTCAGCAAAGCGCCGGTTCGTACGATTTGGTCGCACTCGATGGCCCAACAAGCAGCCCGCGTTCCCGCGCGCCCTGGCATCCGCCAGCAGCGGACTGTCGCCACGGCCCGGCAGAAGCCGCTGCCCCCGCCTGCCGCAGTGCTACCCCCACCACGAACTGCAGAACGACCAAAGCTGGCATTCGCAGCCGGGCTGAATAAGTTCGCGTGGCCATCGCAGGACTCAAGTGTCTCTGCACCGGTGCACGTTAAGGGATGCAAGGTGGACTGGGCGAGCTATGGCGGCCGCAAGGCGCTTCTTGTGCGCTCTCAGGCCGGCAGCAAGGTGCGCTACACGGCGCTGACCGTTCTTCAGGGTTTTGAGCGCTCCATGCTGGAGAGCTTCGTGAAAGCAAGCGCGCCTGGCGGTTCAAGCATCGGCGAGTTTGCCACCAAGGATGCCGCGCTCGCAAAAGCCAAGCAACTCTGCCCGGAAGCGAAAGTGGACATTCTCAGAGGCAGCCTAGATGTCCGCTAAGTGCCGATAGTGTTGAAAAAGTCGGTTGATCATTGGTGCAAACGCTGATTCCTGTTTGAGAGGCAGGGATCGGAGGGCACGGCGATGATGGGACGGAAAACGACGGATCAGGCGAGGTTGTTTTATGCGTTCAATCTCG
>JAAERO010000525.1 GCA_024230315.1 Hyphomicrobium sp. | reverse complement strand
GGCGCGAAAGCTCTCCCAACACACGAGCTTGTCGATCGCCTCAAGCCGATCACCTTTCTTCGACAGAAGCTCAAGCCGCCTGTCGGAATCGAAAAAACCAATCTGCGCCATCGTGCCCCGCCCGAATCAATCTGTCAGGCACGACACTCGCATGGATCGGCGAATGGGATATTTTTCGAGGTGCCCGTGAATCAGTCTCAACACTTTTGATTTAGGGTCTAGACCCTAGAGTAAGATTCACTTGTCTGTTGGAAACCTCCCAGGCGAAGGCCAAGTGATTCTATCAAGAACGATCGTGCTCTAGACAACGCGCCGCCGCCCCAGCGATGCGGGAGGATCAGCGGCAGGGGGTCACCCGGCGGCAACTTATTACCAGCTTTTTTTGCTTTCGTCTTTCTCGCCAATGGGCAACGGCACGGTTCTGGGGCAAGTTCCCGGCCGGAACAATCTGACTAGGGACGAGTGGGAGATACCGTGATGACCAAGATCAGCCGGTTAGCCATGGTCGCCGTTGCGGCCGCCGTTGTGTCGTTTGGGATTTCTGAGCCCGCCGAGGCAGGCAAGTGTTTCAGGAAGGCGGCCTCGGGGACCGCTGGATCGCTAAAGGACGCGAAATTCCAGGTTTATGAAGCCCTGCTCCAGTCCTTCGACTGGGGTGTTTGGATGGCATGGATGACCTCGGGCACGACGCCCGGTTATAAGATCGCACCGCCGCGATATACCTGCACCAAGGGTGGCCTGGGCTACAACTGCAAGGGCGTCACGACCATCTGCAAGACGTCGTAAGTCTGCGGGTTCGAGCCGGGCGCATTGCCCGGCTAACTCCGGACCAGGCCCTTGAGCAATCCGACAAGGATCACGAGGATCGCGTCGCCTGCCGCGCCGCTCAAGACTTGGACGAGTACGGCGGCCGGCTCAGCGATAGTGCCGTCAGCGAGGGCAGCGGGGCCAAGGGCCAGATAGCCTGTCAGGACGGAGGCCGCCAATCGGTCCGCCCACACAACCGATTATGGCGTTGCCGAGTGCGCCGAGGCTCACACTGCCAGGCAGCGCGCCTGCCAGTAATGCGCCTAAGGCGCCGCCGAGGAGGTGAAAAGCCAGGGTGACGTAATCCAAGGTTCTTCACCAATTTTAACGTTTAAACGCTATTTTGGAGGGACGAGTGGGACCAAATCCTCCTTCGAGCCTTCGGGTTATCTCTTATAAAGCAATTGACCCGCATTGCCCAGATAAGTCGGTTAGAGAGAGGCCCAACTTACCGATTCAGATATTATCATCAGCATCTTAGGCGAATAGATGCGGGGTCATAATGGTGCACCCAACGGGTGAAGCAAAATCCGATGCGTCCCGG
>JAAERO010000524.1 GCA_024230315.1 Hyphomicrobium sp. | reverse complement strand
GGTCGAGACGACTGTTTTCGCTTTCACCCGCAAGGTGTGACAAGACTGCCCCCAAATCATAGCCCCAAACGACTGAACCATAACGGAATTACGCCACTAGCGCAGCAGATATCCGGCGTCTACCTGGGGAATGCGGGTTTAGATCTTTATGACGATTTTTCCAATATGGCTTTGGTCCATGCGCTCATGAGCCTTGGCCGCCTCTGACAGGGGAAACGTGGAGTCAACGAGGATCTTTACTCGGCCATCCGCAACGAGGGGAAGCGCCTTGTCCTCCACGGCCCGTGCAATCCTTGCCTTCACCTCTTCGGAACGAATACGCAGCGTGGAACCCGTGAACGTCAGCCGTTTCAACATCACGCGTATGAGGTCGATTGTAACCTTCGAGCCCTTCTGGAAGGCAATGTTGACGAGGCGCCCGTCCTCCGCAAGCGAGCGGATGTTTCGCTCCACATAGTCGCCCCCAACTATATCGAGGATCACATTGACGCCACGACCCTCCGTTTCCGCTTTCACGACCTCGACAAAGTCCTCGCGCGTGTAGTCGACCGCGCGCGTTGCGCCGAGCTTAAGACACGCTGCGCACTTGTCTGCGGAGCCAACGGTGGTGATCACCTTGGCACCAAATGCTCTGGCAAGTTGGATAGCCACAACGCCAATGCCGCTCGTGCCGCCATGCATCAAGAACCACTCACCTTCCTTCAGGCTGCCGCGCTCGAACACATTGTGCCAAACTGTGAAAAAGCCTTCCGGGATCACAGCAGCTTCAACCATGTCAAATCCAGCGGGAATGGGAAGGCAGGCCGTTTCGTCAGCAACGCAATACTCCGCGTAGCCACCTCCGTTGACCAAGGCCATGACGGTGTGGCCGATCATGAAGCGGTGCGTGCCCTCACCGCTCGCCACGACCGTGCCGGCGATCTCCAGGCCGGGAATTTGCGAATGGCCCTTGGGCGCGGGATAGAGACCAAGGCGCTGCATCACGTCCGGGCGGTTCACGCCGGCCGCCGCCACCTTCACCAGGAGCTGGCCCGGTCCTGGCTGGGGCACGGCAATCGTCTCGGGGCGGAGCACCTCCGGCCCTCCTTTGCCCGCGATGGCGATAGCGGACATGGTGGCGGGCACTGTCGTCATTGTCGATCCTCAAGGGGTGTCTAAAGCGCTGGCGCACTGATGCCCGAGCAGCACCGCGGAGACAAGCGTCCGGTGCCCCAGTCCTGCGGGTTGTGGATACGCACCAGTTGGCGCAGACTTGGTGTTTGGGTTGGACAGCGGCGCGTAACGGAAGGCAGGAGCTGGTCCATGGATTGGGACGAGATTACGCCAAAGCCCGTAAAGGAAACCGTCGTTGGCGAAAGTCTTGAGACGCTCTCCGTCGCTGAGCTTCGGGTGCGCATCGACGACCTGGAGCGAGAAATCGAACGCGTGAAGGCGGAACTGGACGCCAAGCAGCGCCACGAGTCAGCTGCGAGCGCAATCTTCAAGCGTTAATGCAAGCTTTCGGCATTAGGGCACCTCGAAAAATAACCCATACTCCGATTTATGCGAGTCTGATGCCTGACAGATTGATTCTGGCGGGGCACGATGGCGCAGATTGGGTTTTTCAATTCCGACAGGCGGCTTGAGCTTCTGTCGAAGAAAGGTGATC
>JAAERO010000523.1 GCA_024230315.1 Hyphomicrobium sp. | reverse complement strand
CGGGAGGCCTGCGTCTTGACGGACCAAAAAGCTAACACCAAACGGCCAGACTTGACGCTCGCCAGCCACAGTGGCGGCAAGTGAGGGTCTGATTACCGCAGTTCCTGCTTCGAGGAACGGAAATTGGCGCACTCCATCATGGATGCAAGGTCATCCGGGGGATGTCGGTTCAGACGGTTCTGTAGTGGCTGCACGATCTAAGGAACCTCTGAACAACTGCGAATTCGGAGCCTACGGAAGACGTTTTTGCATTGAAATCAAGGTTCTCTTGGAAATCATCTAGGGTTCACGGGAGTTGATCAGAGGTTCCCTAAGTAACTACAGACCCGCAATCCGTCGAGGCCTATACGTGACGAAAGCGGAGTGATTGCTTTAGCCTGGAGCGCAAATCTAATCATTGTTGCGAGAGGCGAGGCCAACGACGGAGATGGAAATCCACTTCGTATTGATCACCCTGGGCGGCCTCTTCCTGATTGGGTTGGCGACGGTTGAACTTGGCAGACGAATCCGTTTGCCACGCGTCACTCTGCTCATGCTGTTCGGTGTCCTGATCGGCCCGGCTGGTCTCGACATCCTGCCGCATCAGGCAAAGGACTGGTACGAGTTCCTCGCATCCACCGCATGTAAAAGCCGGAGCAATACTGCGTCATTGAAGCGGCCGATATGTTTGGTTGCGCCGGACTAAAAGTGCGGCAGATAGAGCCCTTGTGCCTGCGTTAGCGGCGGGGGCTGGGGGATGAAGACAGTGGAGCTCTACGGGCGG
>JAAERO010000522.1 GCA_024230315.1 Hyphomicrobium sp. | reverse complement strand
CCTCAAGCTCGATCTCTTTGGCAACGGTGACGCCATCCTTTGTGACGCGCGGAGCGCCAAACGACTTCTCCAACACAACATTGCGGCCCTTGGGGCCGAGCGTCACCTTGACAGCGTTAGCGAGGATATCGACGCCGCGCAGCATTCTTTCGCGGGCATCGACGGAAAAGCGAACGTCCTTAGCAGCCATGATGGTTCACTCCTGATTTTGCACTAAAGGGGCTAGTCGTATTGGCGCGACCGGCTAAGCAACACGCCGCCGTCTTGGCGGTACGATACAAAGAGAAAGGCGATGAGGAGAGGCTTACGCTTCCAGCACGCCCATCACATCGCTTTCCTTCATGATGAGAAGCTCCTGACCGTCGATCTTGACTTCGGTGCCGCTCCACTTGCCGAACAGGATCTTGTCGCCTTTCTTCAGCTCGATGGGCACGACCTTGCCGGTCTCATCGCGCGCTCCAGGGCCAACCGCGACGACCTCGCCCTCCTGCGGCTTCTCCGCAGCTGTGTCGGGGATGATGATGCCGCCTGTCGTCTTGATATCACTGTCGACGCGTTTGACGACAATACGGTCGTGTAAGGGACGAAACTTCATGGGTAAATTGCTCCAGCTCAAGGGCATGGCCGTGACCGGCCTGGCAGATTCGAAGGTGGGCTTTGGCACTGCACGATTGGGAGTGCCAAAGGCGCGCTGGTGATACGCGCCACCGGGGTCAGCTGTCAAGAAACCGCTGCGATATCGCTCGTGAGAGGGCAAACAGAGCGTTTAAATTGTGCAGTGATTACCCCGACAAGCATATTTGATGCAGCCGCAACGCCTGCCGGCTTAGGTTTGCCGTTCTGATGGGAGGGTCAGGTTGTTGAACATGCTTTTGAACTGGATCGGCGACTGGCGCACGAACAAACCATTCGTTCGTCACGCGGTGAAGACGACCTTCGCGGCATGCCTTTCATACGCTATCGCCGCATATTTTGACCTGCCACAGAGCTTTTGGGCGGCGGTCGTCGCGATTTTCGTCACCCAGGCAAATGTCGGCGCTTCGCTTGGTCAGGCCTTCTACTGGTTCTTGGGAAGTCTGCTTGGCGTTGTGGTCGGCGGTGCAGTGGCCATTGTGGTCGGCAGCGAACCGGCCATGCGGTTGCTTGGCCTTGCTCCAACTGTTCTTGTCCTCGGCTACTTTGCGGCACGGCGGCCGCCTCTTCGCATCGCCTGCGTCAACGCCGCGATCGTGATCCTTGGAACACCGATGTTCGCGGCTCCGATTTACTCGGCGGGGATCCGCATGATTGAAGTTGTCATTGGGACCGTTGTTGCACTGTTGACGGTTCTGTTCATCTTTCCATCTCGTGCCGGGCCAGCGCTCGCTAGTCACATCGTGCGAACGCTGCCTGTTTACTTCCAGATGCTGTCCGAGGTGCTGACGAGCGCACTTACGGGGCGTTGCGATGACGATGTCCTATCGGCTTCCAACGCGAATATCAGAGCCGTTGTGACGATGAACCAGGCCCTCAAGGAGGAAACACTGCGTGAGGTTGAGGGGTTTCTTGCCGGTCAAGTAGATCCCGAACCGCTGCTCAACGCGCTACGTCGGTTCTGGCATACCGAGCTCATGCTCGCGCGGGCGTGCTCATCGCCGCTACCGGCACCGGCAATGGTGACACTCCGCCCAACTCTGCAAGAGTTGCGAGACGCCGTTGACGAGGCCGTCGTTACGCTGAACGACGCGGGAGACCGCACAATCATGTGTCCGCCAAGCCTTGCCGCTGTCGAAGAGGCGCTGGAGGAACTCAGTCGGCTGATCTCCGAAATGCGCCAGAAGGGTGAGCTGCGATCGATGTCGATGGATGACGTCGTTCGCCTCTTGGCTCTCGATTTTGCCCTGGAACAGTTGCGGTTAAACATCGGTGACTTAGCAGATCGCTTGCAGGATCTCACCTGTATTGCCGGGACGGCGGCTTGGCAGACACGAAAGCCATTACCGTTGCCACCGGCACGGTCTCAACGCAAGCCCGCTCCGTCTGAGTCGAAAACATAGCCTGTGACCGACTTGCCGCGCTTGGAGGCAAGATAGAGCGCAAGCGAGGCGATATCGGGTTCGCTTGCAAGGTAGGCACCGCCTTCGGACGTCGCGGCGCGCGGCCCGATGGCATTGACGCGGATCCCATTCTCCGCCCAGTTCTCGGCCTCGCGGCGTGTGAAAGCTGCCAGAGTGGCACGAGCCACGCCGGCAAGGGCTGCTTCACCAGCGGTGTGCGTTGCGGGCGTGGTCATGGCGTTGAGGACGAGGCCCTCCGTTAAGGTGAGGCGCATGCGGTTGGCGACGACGCGCGTCGTGAGCAATGGCATGGTCAGCTTTTCAGACACCATGTCTTCCACGTCGGCGATGCTGACCCGGTCCTTGAGATCGGCGGCCGTCACGGGGATCATATTGATGACCACGTCGAGGCCGCCAAAGGCCTGGACTGCGTTTTGTGCAAAACACACAGCCTCGTCCGAGCTTTGGCACGCGTCCGTAAAAAGCTTGATATCCCAGGCCGTCTCGTTCAACAGCGGCAGAAGCGCGTCCGTTTCGGGCGAACATTCGCCCACATGCAACACGAGCCGGGCCTTGTGGTCGGCAAAAGCACGCGCAACGTCTACGCCGCATTCGGGCGAGAGTCCGGTGATGAGCGTGCGGACGCCCGCAAGCTCACCGTAGAAAGACGCACTAAGATCTCTGCCAATCGCTGTCATGAGCATTGGGCGTTCCCCTCCATTAACGCCGGGACTGCGAGAGAACGCCCGGACACAACGATAGCACGTCGATTCGGCTAACGAATTCTAAACGAGCATCAGATTCGGGTTTGCGGCTGACCAACCTGAGGCGTGAATAGGGCGTGTCGTGGCAATCCCCAGGCATCGCTACCGCGCGGCAACTTGGCTCTGACCGATGGCTGATTATTGAAACAAGCCCTAACCCCGGACCACCCGCGAATTGCGATTCGCTTGTGCCCGTTGGCAGCATATGCCGGGCGGTTGAGGGCCCGTATGGCACAATCGGCTGACGAATCGTCAGCTCGGGCCTGAAAAACCTGGTGAAAGTGCCCTCCCTGTCATTGCGCTAGCGAGTAGGGAACGAAAAACTTCATTTAGACGCGAATCGGATTGGGTGACGGGCAACACTTCCATGATGAGCATTAATGCCGGCAGAAACAACGCAACAAAGCGCAAGAGCGACGTGGCGGACGTCATTGTGAAGGGCGCAATTGTGCTCGTGACGGTTGCTATCTTCCTCGGCGCCTACATGCAATTCGACGTTTCCATCCTCCAGTCGCTGGTTGCTGCCGTTGGCGTCTTCGTCGCGTCTATGGCGCTGCACAAGCTGGTTCGCCGCTCCGAGCGTGTCGAATTGTTGGCCAAGGAAGTGATACGTCTGGAAAGCGAAGTGGCCAACCTGACGGGTCGAAGGCCCGGACCCGGTCCGCTGCCAGAACCCAATCTGCGAGCGTCAACCGCGACACAGGTAGCGAGCCCGCCCAGGCAGGCGCCAGTTTTGAGACCCGGTGGCGATGCTTTCGGCGCGCTCGTTGGTTCGGCAATGTCGCCTCCGCAGCGCGACGCCCCAGTGGCTGTGTGGCCGCCTAAGATCCCCAATGCCGGCCCTAGTGCCGGTCTGGCACATTTTTCGTCCGCCGGGGCGGTACAGCCGCAAGTCTCCGAGCCGCGGCATATAAAGGAGCCAACGCGTTGGCCGGTCAGCGCGCCAGCATCGGAGCCTACGAACGACTCTTGGGTATTCCGCCCTGCCAGTGGACCGCATTCTGAGAGGCCGGCCACGCGTGATGAGACCCCGCAGCCAAATCATCAGCCTGAGAATGATCTTGAGGCCGTGCAGGGGATGCTCAAGAAGCTCGCCAAGGAGGCTGATGTCGCCGGGGCCGCCCCCAGTTCCGCGCCGCCCAGCGAGCAGCGCAATGAAGACGCACTTAAGGCGTCTGTCGACGCCTTATATTCCGCAGCTCGAGACATGCGCGCGGCAGACACCAAGGCGCCGCTGCCTAGCATTGCCGGCACCCAAAAGGCCAAGGGACCGCTCCCGCCGCCAATTGTGCCGGTGCACGCGCGACTTTCCGCCCTGGGTGAGGCAATTAGCGCCAACCGCGTCGATGTTGTCTTGGACCCCATCTTGGGTCTCGCCGAGGCCAAAGCGCATCACCACGAGCTGGTCGTGTCTTTGCGTGACCCTAGAGGCGCTGTCCTCCCCGGTTCGCTTCGTGATCCTGCGCTGTTGAAGACGGGTTTGACGCCGCTGCTCGACAGCACGCGCGTGAGACGAGCCGCTGAGGTTGCCACATCGCTTTCAAAGAGGGGGCACAAGGGTTCGATCTTCGTCGCAACGAGTGCGGAGTCGCTTGAATCCGATCAATTCCTCGACGCATTCGCCGATGTTTATCGCGACCGTCAAGAGCTGGCCAACCAGCTGGTGCTCTCCTTTTCGCAGTCAGAAGTCTTAGCCTTCTCGGGCCCGCAACGGGGTGCCCTCACCGACATGCGCGGTCTCGGGTTCCGTTTTGGCCTTGAGGGCGTGAGTGATCTCAATTTTGACTTTTCTGCGCTGGGCGACGCCGGCTTCGATTTCTTGAAACTCAGCGTCGACGTATTCCGAAAGGGCTTGCCCGGAACCCGCGGCCCGGTGCCTGCAAACGATATTTGCCGGTATCTGAGAGAACTTGGTTTGACGCTAATCGTGGGCGGTATCGACCATGAGGTCAAACGCACGATGGCGCTCGACTTTGGCGTTCAGTTGGGCCAGGGACTGCTGTTTGGCGCCCCGCAGGCCGCCGCTCCGCAGCGCCTTAAGGGCGCAGGCATCGCCGCCGCTTGAGCTTTGGCCGCACTGCGGCTAGGCAGGCGCATGTCAATTTCGCCTTCGCCCCAAAACTTGGCGCCCATCCCGATTCTTGAATCGATCGCGCCGCTCGCCGCGGAGACGCGCGGGTGGTTCATCGACATTTGGGGTGTGATGCACAACGGCGTGCGTCCCTTTCGGGATGCGTGCACGGCCTGCGAGCGCTTTCGCCAAGACGGTGGTCTTGTCGTGCTTGTTTCAAACTCGCCGCGACCGTGCGACGGTGTCGCCGTCCAGCTCGATCGCATTGGTGTGCCCCGTACAAATTGGGATGGCATCGTCAGCTCTGGTGACGTAGCGCGCGCGATGATCCGGGCTTACGAAGGCCGCACGGTCGTGCACTTAGGCCCAGAGCGCGATTTGGGGATTTTTTCGGGAATTGATGTGAGGCGCGGTGAGGCGGAAGAGGCCGAAGCGATCGTATGCACTGGCCTATTTAACGATGAGCGTGAAACATCTGACGACTATGCCTATAGGCTTACTCACTTTGCCGCACGAAAACTTCCCATGATTTGCGCCAATCCCGACGTGCGAGTGGAGCGAGGCGGACGCCTCATCTATTGCGCTGGGGCTCTGGCTCAGCACTATGAGCGTCTGGGTGGCAAAGTGGCGTATGCGGGTAAGCCATACTTGCCCATATACGAAAAGGCACTGGCGATGCTTAAAGACTTACATCCTGGCGGCGTGGAGCGCTCGCGCATTCTGGCGATTGGCGATGGTATACACACCGATATTGCGGGAGCCGCAGTGGCCGGCGTGCGCTCCGTTTTCATCGCCAGTGGCGTGCACGTGACCCGCGATCTCGATGCGGCTGCCCTGGACAATCTCTTCCCGCCTGGGCGCGCGCGACCCATCGCGGCGATGGCCCGGCTCGTCTGGTAACGCAGCAGCATACCTATCGTGCTTGACGGTGCGCGGCTGCAGGCCGATCTATTTTGAATGCCATCCAAGGACACAAACCCTACGTCGCAAGGCTTGGGCGCCAACGAGAGCGCTCCTGATGACGTCCAAGCGTCAGGCTCCAACAAGTCGGGTCCGGACGTTGTGGCGTCATATCTTGAGACCCTGCCCACTTCTCCCGGCGTCTATCGCATGCTCGATCGCGAGGGCAACGTCATCTATGTCGGCAAGGCGCGCAATCTCAAAACGCGTGTCTCCAACTACGCGCGACTGACCGGCCACACAAATCGCATCGCTCGCATGATCTCGGCGACAGCCGACATGGAGTTTGTCACCGTGCGCACTGAGGCTGAGGCGCTCCTTCTGGAGGCCAACCTCATTAAACGCTTTCGTCCACGCTTCAACGTGCTGCTGCGTGACGACAAATCATTTCCCTACATCCTCATAGCGCGCGATACGCAAGCACCGCAGATCATGAAGCACCGCGGCGCGCGCAACCGCAAAGGCGACTACTTTGGTCCCTTTGCGTCGGCAGGTGCCGTCGACCGCACGATCAACATGTTGCAGCGCGCATTCCTTTTGCGCTCTTGTTCCGATAGCGTTTATGAGAGCCGTACGCGCCCCTGCTTGCTTCATCAGATAAAGCGCTGCGCGGCGCCGTGCACGGGCGTGATTTCCATTGAGGACTACAACAAGTTGGTCGACGAGGCGGTGCGCTTCCTGCGCGGCGAAAGCCAGAACGTGCGCCGCATGTACCAACGGTTGATGGAAGATGCCGCCGCGGAGCTCGAGTACGAACGCGCAGCCAAGTACCGCAACCGTCTATGGGCTTTGGCGCACGTCACCGCCGACCAGTCGATCAATCCGGAAGGCATAGAGGAAGCGGATGTCTTTGCCGCGACGCAGGAAGGCGGCCAAAACTGCGTGGAAGTGTTCTTTTTTCGCACGGGTCAGAACTGGGGCAACCGCGCGTACTTTCCTAGAGCCGACCGTTCTGTGCCGGTCGAGGAGGTATTGGACAGCTTTATCGCTCAGTTCTACGACGACAAGCCCGCACCGCGGTTGATCCTGCTCTCGCACGATGTGCCAAACCGTGCGGTTCTGGTCGAGGCACTCTCTACCAAGACCGAGCGCAAGGTCGAGATCCGCGTGCCGCAGCGTGGTACTAAGACGGGTCTTGTCGAGCATGCGCTCGTCAATGCGCGCGAGGCGTTGGGGCGCAAGCTGGCGGAAGGGACCTCGCAACGCCGATTGCTAGAGGGCGTCGCCGCGCGGTTCGGGTTGTCGGTCATGCCGCGCCGTATCGAAGTGTTCGACAACAGCCACATCCAGGGTGCGAATGCTGTTGGAGCAATGGTCGTCGCGGGGGCGGAGGGGTTTGTCAAAGGCCAATACCGCAAGTTCAATATCAAATCGTCGACGCTGACGCCAGGCGACGACTACGCCATGATGCGCGAGGTGCTGATGCGACGCTTTCAGCGTCTCGTGTCGGAAGCAGGCGATGCAGGTTCGCCTCCGCTTGACGAAGACAGCGCAGAAGACACATTCCCCGACCGTCCCGATCTTGTGCTGATCGACGGTGGCGCCGGCCAATTCTCCGTTGCCCGCGAGGTGCTAGCGGACCTCGGGCTGCACGAGATTTGCATAATTGGCGTTGCCAAGGGGCCCGAGCGCGATGCCGGCCGTGAGCATTTCCACATCGCTGGCCATAAGAAACCCCTGATGCTGGAGCCGCGCGATCCAGTCTTGTACTTCGTGCAGCGCCTGCGCGATGAAGTGCACCGGTTTGCGATCGGTACGCACCGCGCTAAGCGAGCAAAGGTGCTGAGCGCCAATCCACTGGACGAGATTGGCGGCATCGGCCCACTCCGCAGGCGCGCACTGCTCAAGCACTTCGGCTCGGCGAAGGCTGTATCACGAGCCGGCGTGGACGATCTCAAAGTTGTCGACGGGATTTCTGCTGAAATGGCGCAGAAGATCTACGACTTTTTCCATGAGCGGGAGGGGTAGGTATGGGCAACACCCAACCCATGGGGACGCGATCCCTCGGCCCCACGCGGCTCGAACACGGAGTGTGCGGTCGTCCCCTAGCGCCTTAGCCCGCATTGCCCAGATAAGTCGGTTAGAGAGAGGCCCAACTTACCGATTCAGATATTATCATCAGCATCTTAGGCGAATAGATGCGGGGTCATAATGGTGCACCCAACGGGTGAAGCAAAATCCGATGCGTCCCGG
>JAAERO010000521.1 GCA_024230315.1 Hyphomicrobium sp. | reverse complement strand
GCGTTGGAAGAGATGCGTCGTGCGGTTCAAAATTTGGCGCGCGGGGATCGTGTTGCCGCCGCTTACAGGCGTGCGGGGGAGATCTGCGACGAGGATGCGGAGACCTGCCGCCGCATTGGCGTGCATGGGCTCCAGTTCATTGAGGAAATCGCGGCGAAGAAGAAGCCGGGCGAACGGGTCGATGTTCTCACGCATTGCAATGCTGGTTGGCTCGCGTGCGTCGACTGGGGGACGGCTACCTCGCCCATCTACCAGGCCCACGATGCCGGGATCCCCGTCCATGTCTGGGTCGACGAGACGCGCCCGCGCAACCAGGGGGCTTCGCTCACGGCTTATGAGCTAGGCGGCCACGGCGTGCCGCACACCATTATTGTCGATAATGCCGGTGGCCATCTGATGCAGCGCGGCGACGTGGACATGGTCATTGTCGGCACCGACCGTGTGGCTGCCAACGGCGACGTTGCCAACAAGATTGGCACATACCTCAAGGCGCTGGCGGCCAAAGACAATGACGTGCCGTTCTACGTGGCGCTGCCGCATTCCACCATTGATTGGGCGGTTGACGCGGGAGCGGACATTCCCATCGAGGAACGGTCGTCCGACGAAATCTTGAAAATGCCCGGCCGCCTGCCGGGTGGTTCTGTGGTGACGGTGGAGATCGCCGCGCCCGGCTCTCCCGCGGGCAATCCCGCTTTTGACGTGACACCAGCGCGCCTTGTCACTGGCTTCATCACCGAGCGCGGTGTCTGTGCCGCCTCGCACGAAGGTCTGTTATCGCTCTATCCAGAGCGGCGGCGGTCGAAATGAGCTGTTCGCAGCAGCCGAATTTCTGTTACAATCCGGTGACTTACATACTTTCACGTGATCAAAGCCCGCGTTTATCATCCGCAAATGAAAGTCTGGCAGATTTGGCGCTGCCCAGCGACACTTGTGGTACGGCGGCGGGTGAGTAGCGAGGACTTGGTTTGGGCGCGAAGGACAAAAACGCGAAGGCAAAACGGGCGGAGGCGAGGGCACGCCGCGCCGTGATCGATACCGCGATCGACATGAGCTGGACGGGGCTTTCGCCTGGCCGCTCGGGCAACGTGTCGTGCCGTTGGAAGGACGGTATGCTCATTACGCCCACGGGTATGGTCTACGATGACATCCGCCCACGCGACATCGTTTACGTCGATGCCGAGGGCGGCGTTCCGGCCAAGAAATCCCGCAAGCCATCGAGCGAGTGGCGTTTTCATCTAGCAGCGTATCATGCTCGCCCTGACATGAACGCGGTGGTTCACACACACTCGATGCATGCGACCGTGCTCGCGTGCGCGCATGAAAAGATCCCGGCCTTCCACTACATGGTGGCGATCGCGGGTGGAAAAGACGTGCCTCTCGTACCGTACGCAATGTTTGGCACTGAAGAGTTGGCCGACGAGGTCGGCAAGGCCTTGTGCGAGCGCACCGCTTGCCTGATGGCAAACCACGGACAGTTGGCGCTGGGCAAGACGCTCGATGACGCACTAGAGCTTGCCGGCGAGATTGAGGTTTTAGCCACGCAGTACTGCAAGGTTCTGGAGTTGGGCGAGCCGCACATTCTTCCCGATGCGGATATGAAACGCGTCCTGCAACGCTTCAAGACCTATGGTCAGCGCGGCCAAGACGATTGACCTCATCTACGACCGTGCCGTCGAGCGCGGCCAAACGCCGGCTGATCCAAGAGAACGGTCTACCCCCCCCGCTTCAGCACCTGTCGGCCTTCGCCCTCAGTTGGCGAAGCGGAAGTGCATGACGTCGCCGTCTTTGACGACATACTCCTTGCCTTCAAGGCGCCTTTTGCCAGCGTTCTTGGCCCCGGTCTCACCGCCGAGCCCGACGTAGTCGTCGTAGGCGATCGTTTCGGCGCGTATGAAGCCCTTCTCAAAGTCGGTGTGGATGACGCCAGCCGCCTGCGGCGCCTTGGTGCCGTGCGTAACGGTCCAGGCGCGGGCCTCCTTGGGCCCCACTGTGAAATAGGTGACGAGGTCGAGTAACGCGTAGCCGGAGTGGATCAGCTTGTTGAGGCCCGGTTCATCGAGGCCGATATTCTTGAGGAACTCGATACGGTCCGCCTCCGCCAGGCTGGCGAATTCTGCCTCGATCTTTGCAGAGATGACGACGCAGCCGGCGCCCTCCAACTTGGCCTTCTCCTCAACGGCGCGCGAATGCGCGTTGCCCGTGGCTGCCGAGGGTTCATCGACATTGCACACATAGAGCACGGGCTTCGCGGTCAAGAGTTGGAGTGCTGAGTAGGCTGGTTCTTCTTCAGCTGAGAGTTCAGCAAGACGTGCTGGTTTGCCTTCGCGCAAAAGTGCCAGCGCCTTGTCAATGATGGCAACCTGCCCCTTCGCTTCCTTGTCTCCGGTAGTGGCCTTTTTCTCGATGTTGGCGCGGCGCTTCTCTAGGGTGTCCAGGTCGGCCAGCATCAATTCCGTCTCGACCGTTTCTGCGTCGGCTCCGGGGTCGATGCGCCCCTCCACGTGCGTGACGTTGCCGTCCTCAAAGCAACGCAAGACATAGGCAACCGCGTCGACCTCGCGAATGTGGCCGAGGAATTGGTTTCCGAGACCTTCGCCCTTGGAGGCGCCCCTTACCAAGCCGGCGATGTCAACGAAGGTGAGACGTGTCGGGATAAGCTGGCCCGATTTGGCTATCGCTGCCAGCTTACTCAGCCGCTCGTCCGGCACGCCGACTTCGCCAACGTTGGGCTCGATGGTGCAAAAGGGATAGTTAGCGGCTTCCGCCGCCGCAGTCTGCGTCAGCGCATTGAAAAGCGTCGACTTGCCGATATTTGGCAGGCCCACGATGCCGCATTTGAAACCCATGGTGACGTCCTGGATGGAAAGTTGGGGAAGGGGGACGAGCGGCCGCCGCCGCGATTGCCCTGGAGTGCGAGATGCCTAGAGCGTGATCCTTTCACTTGAATGCACTTGAGCCGTTCCAAGTGAAACGTAAATCACATCTCTACACTTTGGATTGAGAGCAAGATTTACTTATCTGTTGGAGACCTGCCGAGCGAAGGCTTAAGTGATTCCATCAAGAACGGTCTTGCTCTAGGCTGTTTGCGCCGTGTTGTGAAGTCCGTCATTGCCGCACAGTGTGGGCCCCAGCCAGTTTACCCCCCCCCATGCGAATGGCCAATTTAGACGCCGCTGTTTCGCTACTACGCTTTGTGAGCAAATTGGGCGTCGCGGTGGAGAAATAGATGATGCGATTTGCGATGCGGACGTGCGTTCTCATAGCAGCAATTTCTTTAGCTGGCATCGTCCGCGCTGGCATCGAGGGCGAGCCGGCGGGCACCAATAAGCTTTCGCCGGAGGAAGCCGGCGCTCGGTATGGGCAGGCTTTGGGGGCGAGCCGGCTGTGCAGGGGCTATGAGGTCTTGCCAGGAGCCGATGAGCTTGCGGCGACATTCAAGGGCGATGAGCTTACGGCATTCCAGGAGGCCGCCGCGCGCGTTGTTCAAGCGTGGCAGCGCACGATGAGCTGTCAGGATGACCCTATCATGTGCATGCGCTATCAATTGGCGAGCTGCAATGAGGCGATGAGGGAAATCGGCCCCGAGGGCGTTCGCTACCCGGGTCTGATTGGCTCAAGTCCCTGAATTCGGATTGGGGCTAGGCGGCAAGGTCTTGGATGCTGTCCGACCCGACAATATGCACGCCCGGCTCACTCATCTTCGCGCATACCAACATCGCTTTGGCGACCGTCTCCGTGCGAACGGATCGGTACTTCTTGAACGGGCCGATCATGATGGGGCCTAGAACCGCCAGCGCGGCGTTGCCCATTTCCTCAGCAAGACGAAATTCATCACGCTCACCGCGCAGAAGCGAAGGCCGCATGATGTAGGCCGAGCGCACGCCTGCGCTGGAAACACCTTTTTCCATCTCACCTTTGGTTCGCATGTAGGGATTGGGCGACTTGGCATTTGCTCCAATGGCGCTGATCGTGACGAATGTCCCTGCTTGGTGTGCGGCGGCCCACCTCGTAAGCCCGACGGGAATGTCGCGATCCACATATTGAAAGGCGTCAAGCGAGCCAGCATTCTTTTGCGTGGTGCCAACGCAGCAGAAGACGTCCTCGACGGGCTCTTCGACGGGCAGCGTAGAAAGACTGCGAAAGTCGAACAGGCGTTCGTCGACCTTGTCGAGGTTGGCAAACGGCGTCGCATGGCGATGCAGGATGATAAGCTTCGCGTAGCGCTTCGACGCGACTATGAGTGGCGTAAGCTTGCGCCCGATCGCGCCCGTTGCGCCAACGATGATGGCCGTTTGTCCCGACATGTTGCGTCTCCCTGGCCGAAGACTAACGGCCGCGGCGTTCAACGTCCATGCGTTCTCGATGGCACAGGCAACGCATCGAGCGCTAGTTGTTGTATCGGTAGCGCCACCAACATCGTCACTCTTTGCCAGGCCGCCCGGTGAGCCACTTTTTTAGGGCGCCGGCAAGAGAGCCATCGCCTTCTCCTTTCTGCAGCGGCTTGGACGCAGACTTCGGCGAGGGCGGCTTTGTATTTGGTGCTTCTGAGGGCGATTTACTTTCGCTCGCTGTTTCATGCTCGCATATCAGGCGCGCGACCTGGGACAGGAAGCGATCGCTCTCACCGTGCGCAAGGAAGCGCGAGGACTCGGCAATGGCGTAAAGCAGCGGATCAAGCCACTCGTATTCTACTTTCGCAAAGTCATGCAGCACGTAATGCGGCACCACCTCCTTAACTCCGGGGTGACCGACGCCGATGCGCACGCGATGATAGTCGTTGCCGATATGGGCGGTGATGGAGCGCAGGCCGTTGTGGCCGGCATTGCCGCCACCGGTTTTCACTTTCAGCTTGCTTGGCGCCAAGTCGATCTCGTCGTGGAACACGTAGATGTCACCGACCGGGATCTTGAGGAAGCGATGGGCTTCGCCGACGGAGCGCCCGCTGTCGTTCATGTAGGTGGTGGGCTTTAGCAGCAGAATACGTTCCCCGCCGATGTTGCCCTCAACGGTTTGGCCCTGGAAGCGGCGGCGCCACGCGCCCAAATCGAGATGTTCTGCGATGTGCTCGACGGCCAAGAAGCCGACGTTATGGCGATGGCGGGCGTGCTTGGCACCCGGGTTTCCCAGTCCGACGAAGAGCTTCATGGGTGCGGCCCCAAAGAGGAAGACTGAAGGCGCGGCGCGGTTTCGATTCCACGCCACGCCAGATCCGTCTTACTTCTTCTTCTCGTCGCGGCCCTTGGCATCTGCGGGCTTGGCGTCGCCGCCGGCAGCCTTGGCGGCGTCTCCAGCTTCCTCGCCGGCCGTCGCTGGTGCTGCACCTTCTTCTGGTGCCGCTGTCGCCGCTTCTTCTTCCTCCTGCTTCACCCGCCCAGCAATCGTGGCGATCGTAAAGTCACGGTCCTTGATGGTCGGCGTCATGCCGTCGGGCAGGCTGACGGCTGAAATATGGATGGAACGTCCGATCTCGAGCCCAGCGAGGTCAACCTCGAAGTGGGGAGGGATCTTGTCGTAAGGACAGGTGACCTCGATTTCGTGGCGCACTATGTTGAGCACGCCGCCACGCTTCAGGCCCGGCGACAGCCCCTCGTTGATGAAGCGCACGGGCACTTCAACGCGTATGAGGCCCCGCTTGCCAATGCGCAGGAAGTCGACGTGGATCGGCTTGTCCTTGATAGGATCGAGCTGAAGATCGCGCGGTATGACGTGCTTCTTCGTACCATCAACGTTGATTTCGAAAACTGTTGACGTGAAATGCCCTTTGAGCACCTGCTGCCAGAGCTCTTTGTAGTCGAGCGCAATTGTTTCGGGTGGCTGGCCATCGCCATAGATTACGGCGGGCACTTTCCCTTCGCTGCGAGCTTGACGTGCGGCCCCCTTGCCTGCACGCGGGCGCGCCGTGGCTTTGAGCTCTGTCTGAGCCATGGCTATAATTCTCCAATAAAAAAGGGGCCGATGCGGCCCTCAATTCCCGCGTGCGGCCTCCAAGGGTGCCGGGCGGCGTCTCATGCCTTTTGCTTGAGATGCCTGGGTTATAGCGGCGGATCAGGGGCTTGGCAATCGGCCCAAAATCCCACCTATCCGGCCTTAACACCTTGATTGCGGGGGGGGGTGTAAGATTGGAACTCTGCCAGATCGGCTCCAGTACACGACGAGCGCCTCATGATGGTTGAAAAGACTGGAAAGCGCCGCCCGACACGAGAGCAGGACAATATGATCATCGAGACGTTGCGGGGCATGGGCGGTCAGCCGGTGAGCGCTTACGAACTGATCGACCAGCTCTGCGCGACAAGGCGGTTTTGGCCCCTCAGACTGTCTATCGTTCGCTTGACCGGCTGATCGCGGATGGCCAGGCGCATCGGCTTGAATCACTCAAGGGCACCTCGAAAAATAACCCATACTCCGATTTATGCGAGTCTGATGCCTGACAGATTGATTCGGGCGGGGCACGATGGCGCAGATTGGGTTTTTCGATTCCGACAGGCGGCTTGAGCTGCTGTCGAAGAGGGGTGATCG
>JAAERO010000520.1 GCA_024230315.1 Hyphomicrobium sp. | reverse complement strand
CGATCACCTTTCTTCGACAGAAGCTCAAGCCGCCTGTCGGAATCGAAAAACCAAATCTGCGCCATCGTGCCCCGCCCGAATCAATCTGTCAGGCACGACACTCGCATGGATCGGCGAATGCGATATTTTTCGAGGTGCCCTATGATCTGTGGCACGCGCGCCAGGAGTATTCGGCCAAGCTGAAAAGGATTGCCGCCTGAAGCGTGAACTCTGAGTATCAGCGAGTGCGTCGTTGGCGCGCGTAGCAGAGGGACGACCGATCGCGGTTGCTCCAGAGCCGATATGTTCTGAGTGCGGAGGGGACAGCGGATTGAGGCCACGCCAATCTGTCCGACAGGTCCTGACGGGGAACAGGCTTCGCGATCGAGGAGCAGTGAGGCCGGTTGGTCTAACCGAGACTTGCCTCGTCATTGTCTTCCCCTGACTGACTTGCAAAGGCTTCGGCGTCGAGAATGGGCATCAGCTCGCTCGTGTCCTTGGCTCGGCTGTACGCGGCCATTGAACTGAGCCCCTTCGGAGATCGATAACGTCTGGCATACGATGTCACCGTCGACCTTTGCCGACTCATGCAGCGCGATAGTCAGCGCTCGGATGGAGCCGCGTACGCCGCCGCATACCTCAATTTTTTTCGCACAAACCTTGTCGCTCACCGAGCCATCCTTGCTGATCATCACCTGCTTGCCGTGTACATCGCCATGGACGTGGCCATCGATTTGAAGCTTGTTCTGAGAAATGATAGTGACCCTCTCGCCAAGAATGATGAGGTCATTTCCGATCACGGAAGTGCTCGTTGAGGCAGTGGGATCGACGGGGAAACCTTCGGGCCAAGCCGACGCAGGACCCTGTGGGGCAGAGCCCGCTGGAACGGGCGGAGGCTTCGGAATATTTGATTGAGCCTTGTTGGTGTCGCTGCTGAACACGTTACACCTCTCCGACTATGGCGTTTTCGAATGAGGCAAATAGTGATTCCGTAACCCTGTCCCGAAATTCCATCGCAAATCCGCGGTGGCATTTTGTCGAGAACCGCAACTTGTTCGATAGGCACGCACGAGTCATTAGCCGATCGCCGCACGTCTGCTCTGCCAGACCGTGGTAGCAGGTGGACCTTGCCGTCAAGAAGACCGGCGGCTGAAAGAAAGCTGGCCCCGATCAAAAGACCGAGACCAGCCCCGGCGTGCACATGAGGGGCTGGATGTCCAGCTTATCAATGCCACGTCAAATTGAATTATCAGCGCGAATTGGGACAGCCATAAGTCGGAAGCATGTTGCATCGCGAAACCCAGGCCCCGCGGCTCGTTATGCCGCAGGCGCGCGCCGGAAAATCAAAATCCTTCGAACCACCTCCACATTCATCACCAGGGCGACAACACCCAGGGTGACCAGGGGCTGATTCAAGACGGCGCCGAGGAAAATGATAAACACCCGCACGTCCCGGCCGAGCCGAAAGTATGAGGCGCCCTGCAGTGTTTGAGCCATCAACCCGTCGTACTTATCGGCCGTGTAGCTGTTCAGGAACGACCCCACAATCGCAGCAAACCCAAGCAGGAGGGACAAGTGTGTGCCGATCGAAGCGAATTCGTGCCACATCAGGCCGAACAGCAGGAAGGCGTCGGCATACCGGTCGAGGACTGCGTCGAACCAGCTGCCAAACTCGCTCCGGGAATATTTCAGCCGGGCGATCTCGCCATCGCAGCCGTCGATGATCGAGGCTATTTGCGCCAACACGCCCCCCATAGCGAGCGCCGGATAACCCGTCATCGCCATCAACCCTGCGGCAATGCACGATAGTCCCCAGGAGGCCAGGGATATCTGGTTGGGCGTCACCGTGGTGCGTACCAGAAAGCGGCTGAGCCAACGGGAAACCGGCCGGTTGATATGGCGCGCCACCTGCCCGTCCCGGCTCTTGCGACCCTGATCGCGCATCAGCCGTTGCTCGGCTTCACGCAATGCGTCGGACGTGTCGACGTCGAGCCATGACATTCCAGTCACATCGACAGTTCTCGCTGCGCCTTCGCCGGCCAGCTCTCTCAGTCCGTCGGACAGCCCGTGTTTGTGGTTTGCAGCTGCGCGCTCGAGACCCTCGAACAGGCCGGACGTGCAAAGCATGACCCCGGTGTCGCCGGCGTCCCAAACGTCGAGTGTCTTTTCTATCTCTTGAATGCGTCCGTCGTCGATCTTGACCCGGGTGACGTCGTCGAGATCGAAGATGGCATCCTTGTCGCGGTCCACGGCGAGGCACATTTCTTCTGGTGCAGGAGGGTCATCGGCCAGTGCCCGTGCGATCTTAGGATCGAAAAGATGATCGATCATGACCAGGAAGAAAGTCGCTCCGCCCATATGCCCCTTGGCGGCGAGGGCGCTGGCACCGTTGCCCTGTTCCCAGCCCTCGGCTTCGATGAAGTCGATGGTGACGCCGCGCCGTCGGGCAATATCGGAAAAATGTGTCCTGACCCTTGCGGCCTCGTGACCGAGGGTGACGAGGAACCGCTCGACGCCGGCGTCCAGCAATGTGCAGACGACCCGTTCGGCTAGGGTCAATCCGAGCACCTTAGTCAGGGGCTTGGGTGTTTTGGTTTGCGGATAAAGTCGCGACCCCAATCCGGCGGCCAGGATCAGCGCTACCTCCGGCGCCGTGTTTGCCAAATCAATGCCCTCCATCGCCCAGGACTTGCACGATTTCATCGCACAGTTCCCGGGTCGATGCCGCGATCAGGCCGAAGCGGTCCGTCAAGTCCTTCGCCTCCGCGACGGGCGTACCATCAAGGCCGGCAACCCATCCCCCCGACTCGATCACCAATCGCGTGGCGGCGAGGTAACTTTCGGCCGTCAGACGACCACGCACGTCCACATGGGCGTCGATAGCACCCGCGGCAACTAGGGAGATGGCTCGGGACGCGCAACCGTAGCACCGCACGCCTCTGGCGGTGGCCGTCAGGCGGGAAAGGCCCGGCGAGGGAGAATGATGGTTGAGTTCGACCGAGATCATGGCCTCGCTAATGTTGCGCACCTTGGAGGCTACGAGCCGGCCGCTCCCGCGCCAGGCTCCCGAACCCTTGAGCGCAATCAGGGGCGTTTCCTCGTCAAGCGGTCCAACCAAGGCCGCCTCGACCCAATCGGGATGCAAGGGAGCATCAATCGGCAGCACGGCACAGGACAAGGCCGACAGCGGCAACCCCCGCGCCCAGTTGTCCGACCCGTCCACGGGATCGAGGATGAGGCGATGTCGTTGTGTGCCGTGGCCGATTTGCTGACGCCCGCATTCTTCGGAATCGACGACGAGCGAAACCTGGAGTTCCTCAAGGAGCGCCAAAGCCGCGTCGTTGGCGACTAGGTCGAAGCGTTTGATATCGTCGCCCTTCGCGTTCTTGGACCCGGTTCCAGCACGGTCGGCTTTCGCGACCGCGCTTCGCACTTGGCGGTGGAGCATGAGCAACCGCTCCGCCCAGGACGAGTCCACGATCCCGACCGTGGTTCCACCGCTCGGACCATTGCTGGCAGCCTGACCGTAGACACTATTCACCAGCGACGACTTGAGGGCTTCCCTCACCGGCTGCTCCCTCGGCATCAATCCCTTGGATGAACGCGTCGGTCAGTTCACAGGCCACAGAATCACGCATCTGCTTTGGCGGGCTCTTCATGTAATAGGAGGACGCGGCTTCCAAAGGACCGCCGATACCGCGCTCCATCCCCAACTTGGCACACCGGACTGCATCGATGACGACGCCTGCGCTATTGGGGGAATCCTGGACCGACAACCTGAGTTCAAGCTCCAACGGCACACCCCCGAAACCGCGGCCTTCCATGCGGATGAAGGCAACCTTGTTGTCGTTCTGCCACGGCACGTAATCAGACGGCCCGATGTGGATGTCCCCAGCGTTCAGCCGTTCGTCCAATTGCGACTGCACGGATTCGGTCTTGGAGACCTTCTTGGACTTCAGGCGGTCGAGAGCCTTCATGTTGAGGAAGTCAGTGTTGCCACCCGTGTTCAGCTGATAGGTCCGGTCGAGCGGCACACCCCTGTCGCCGAAAAGGCGCGTGAGGGTCCGGTGCACGATAGTGGCGCCAACCTGGCTTTTGATGTCGTCGCCAACGATGGGTAGGCCAGCGTCGCGGAACTTTTTCGCCCATTCGGGGTCGGAAGAGATGAACACCGGAACACAGTTGACCATGGCCACTCCAGCCTCCAGGCAAGCCTGGGCATAGTGCCGAACCGCCTGCTCCGAGCCTACCGGCATGTAGCAGACCAGAACTTCGGCCCTGGCGTCCTTGAAAACTTGGACGACATCGACAGGTTCCTCATCAGAGGGGCGGAAAGCCTCATCATCGGGGTAGTCGGCCATGTGAGGTGCCACACCGTCGAGTACCGGTCCCATCTGCACTACGACAACGGATACCGGCAGGGCGCTTTGGAAAACTTTGGTGCAGTTGGGTTTGGCGAAAATCGCCTCCTCTACACGCTTGCCGACCTTGCGGCGATCGATATCAAAGGCGGCCACGATCTCGATGTCGTTCGGTCCCCAATCACCGATCCGCGTGTGCATGAGGCCGGCAAACTCTCCCTCTTTCCGTCCCTTGTAGTATTCCAGGCCCTGGACAAGGGAACTCGCGCAGTTGCCGACGCCGGCGATGGCGACTCTGATTTTTCTCATGCAAAACACCTCCTCATAATATTGTCCCCAAATCTCAACGGCCTCCTGCGGAGGTGCCGATGTGGATACGCAACGGCGTGCCTCCCACAGCCAGCGCCAACGCGTGACCGCAGTTTTCTCGAAAGCGCAAAAAGTAAATCTCAAACACGGGGGGAGGGGGCGCCGGTCTTGAGATCGCCGTTAGAACGATTCCTTCAGCGCCCGGAACCCGCAGGGGGCCCGACTTAACCACTTCGCGCCAGAACATGAGGCGCGCTAGTCAGGTGGTGCTTGAAAATCGTTGTGGCAAAGGAAGTTTAGGTATCTTCCTATTAAAACAGCTTACTCTTTCCGCAGTAGAGTAGCAAGAACCCGTGGCAACATGGGCATTCTGTTCGAAACCATGCGGAGAATATCGCTCTCCGAATCCCGTGGTGTTTCGACAGTACGGAGCGTTGCTGTCACGACGACCGTCAGGGCGTGACCGGACGCGACCGCGAGGCTCTCTGATCAGGCGTTCGCCTTACCAGGCCATTGAGGGGAACGACTTGCGAAGCGCCTTGGGCCTCCCCTCGCGGATGCGAGGTCGTTTCTTGACCGCACCTATGTCAACGAGCCGACGCAGGCCAATCTGGGACGTGACAGGAAATCAAACGCTGCCCAGTCTTGTTCAACTGACGGGAGAACCCGGGGATTAGGATTGAAATGACCAACATTGTGAGGACAACAATGAGATGACGAAGCAGCCACCAGGCAAATCGCGGGGAGCCCGTTGATGAGCCGCGCTGCTGGAGTGGCCGGCATAGTCGATCGTCTACTTTGCCTTCTGGGAATTCACGACTTCAAGGTCATTGACGCGACCATTGGGTTCGGCTTGGCGGGCGGAACGTCCACGGTCAAATGCCAACGTTGCGGGCGGGTCGTTACGCGGCCCAACTGAACGCATTTATGGCGCAGGACGTGCCGCCGCGCGCGGGGGCCTCCCATTGGTGGAGCGAAAACGCTGCGCGGGACACCTTGCCAGAGGGTAGCGCTTGAGAACGACCGTTGAGTTTCGCATGGTGGCTAACAGGACAACCTGACGATGGCCCAGAAGACCAAGGAAGAATTGGCCTGCCCCTCGGAGCGATACCAGCTTCTAAGTTAGAATCTGGCGCGATCTCTTATCTGGGCCTCAATGTCCTGTGTGGATGGCTCCTGCATTGCAAGGATTTTTTGAAGTTTCGACATGAGGTCAGGAGCAGTCTTGTGTCCGGCCTGTTTGATGCAGCGCAGTTGCCGCTGGCCCTGATGGTTTGCGCGGATCAAGTCCCATT
>JAAERO010000519.1 GCA_024230315.1 Hyphomicrobium sp. | reverse complement strand
TAGCAGAGTTCAACAGTGACCGGAGAACGAACCATGCTTGCAAGAGTGTTTGTAATTCTTGGCCTCACGCTCGTAGGCGGTGCCCTCTTGCTGAGCAATGCCACCTTAGCTGCGGTCAAGGAAACGGTGGTCGATGCCGCCGTTATCGGATAACGCGTTTGGAGGATCACTTGTTAAGTGAGGTGTCGGCAAACCTCGCCGCCAGCGGGTTCTACCGCATCGAACTCAATGATGAGCTGCCTGATCAACTGCAATTACTTCAGCTGACTGGGGTCGAGCTTACGTAGCGTGGGCGTCCATCGATCGACAGCCCTGACAGCGAATGTCAGCATCCAATCGATCGTAAGGCTTCGGAAAGTCGGCGTTAACTTTTTGCCGCCGGATCACCTGCATGGAAAGCCTCGAACGTGTCATGACTGCATTCGAAGTCTACTGAGAAAAACCGGCCGTTGAAGGTTTGGGCCAAAGCTCACTCCGCGGAATGTCGACCTTAGAAACGGAAATACCTTAGATGGCAGACCCTGGCCTCGCCCCCCGTGTGGTCGTTACCGGTATGGGAGTCGTAACGTCGATCGGTCAGACCGTGGCCAATTTCTGGAACGGCTTGAATCAGGGCAGATCTGGTATCTGTCCGATCGAAGGTGTAGAGCTGTACAATCTCAAAGTTCGGATCGCGGGCCAAATCAGGGACTTCGATCATAGGGCCCGCCTCAGACACTGGCAGCGCGACAAGACGATCCTGTTCTCCGACCGCTTTTCCTGGTTGGCGGCAGCGGCCGCCGATGAGGCGATCAAGCAATCAAGCCTTGAGGTGCCCTTCAAGGGAGCACATCGCGTGGCGTGCGTTATTGGGTCCGGCGCTGGTGGACAGATCACCGGCGAAACCGCATCCCGTAATGTCTTCATTCTTAATAAACGCGCTGTGCACCCCATGACGCTCCCCCGCATCGTTGGCTCGACGGCAACAGCGCACGTCAGTATCGAGTATGGGGCGAAGGGCCCCACCTTTGGGGTCTGCAGCGCCGGCGCGAGCGCGGCGCATGCCATCGGCATTGGCCGCGATTATATCCGCCACGGATTGGTCGATGTGGCCGTCGTCGGCGGGTCTGACAGCATGATCACATACGGTGGCATGCTGGCCTGTCAGGCCCTGCGCCTGCTATCGCCCCAAGGCTGCTTCCCTTTCGCTCGCAAGCGCGACGGAATTGTGCTGGCAGAGGGCGCTGGCGTGCTGGTGCTGGAATCTGAGCGCCACGCGACCGAGCGCGGCGCAAAGATGCTGGCCGAACTCTGCGGCCTCGGCCTAACCTCCAACAGCACGGACATGGTCCATCCGGACATCGAAGCAACCAGCGAGGCCATGCGTCGAGCGCTGGATGACGCGAAATTGGAGCCCGCCGCCATCGATTATTTAAACGCAAATGGCACGGCGACGATCTTGAACGATCTCAATGAAACTCAAGCCATCAAGAACGTGTTTGGCAGACACGCTGCAAACATGGGCGTTTCCTCGACCAAGTCGATGTATGGCAATCCAATGGGCGCGTCCGGTGGCATCGAAGCCGTGGCCTGCCTCAAGGCCATGGAGGCCGGGTGGATGCCTCCAACCATTGGCCTAGACGAGAGAGATCCCCAATGCGATCTCGACTATGTGCCGAACGTCAGGCGCGAGAAAAAACTGACTTACACGATGTCGAATTCGTTCGGCTTGGGCGGATTGAATGCCGTGCTGGTTCTCGGACCACCGCCTGCGTGAGACTGCCATAATAGGGCAGAACATGATGTCACAGCACGAGCAGTTGTTTGGTGCGACTTCGGCTTCAGGCCTGCCTTGACCAATTGAGGGGGCTCCGAGACTGTCAGCTCGCTGGGGGCCGCCTTTTCGCTGCAGTTGCTGACCTTGCTATTCTCGTTAATGTCCGCTGTCGGGGTGAAATGGACTCACATCTTGTCCTTGATCTCCTTGATCTTCCTTTGTTGCCAATTGGTGAGCAGTCGGGGCGTTCGTCCAAATGCGCACAATCCGTGCGCCAAAAGGCAGACACCCCATGCCAGAAACGGCCACTGAACCCACCAAGTGGGGCTCAGCACTAGGTTGGCGACAAACAGCGTGGTCATATCACCAGAACAAAGGCGGCAAGGTGGATGTAAAAACTGGTGATCTTGGTCACCTGCTCCTTCGCGAGAGCCAACTTTTTCTGGTCGTCCATGGTGTCCACCGTTCTCGCCCCACGGGCTTATGCTAGAGGGCACCTCGAAAAATATCGCATTCGCCGATCCATGCGAGTGTCGTGCCTGACAGATTGATTCGGGCGGGGCACGATGGCGCAGATTGGGTTTTTCGATTCCGACAGGCGGCTTGAGCTTCTGTCGAAGAAAGGTGATCG
>JAAERO010000518.1 GCA_024230315.1 Hyphomicrobium sp. | reverse complement strand
CGATCACCTTTCTTCGACAGAAGCTCAAGCCGCCTGTCGGAATCGAAAAACCCAATCTGCGCCATCGTGCCCCGCCCGAATCAATCTGTCAGGCATCAGACTCGCATAAATCGGAGTATGGGTTATTTTTCGAGGTGCCCAGTTGTCAATAAACGATCAATCCGTTGCGGCGGACTGCTGGGTTATCAGGCGGTTAGTCGGCTCTTACCATTTCGGCGCGCGCACCTTCTGTCCACTTCGCGATCTCGGGCATGGCGAAGATGACCTTTACGTAGGCGCACGCCGACCCGTCGTCGCCGTAGCGGGTCCGGCAGTCGCGCCAGATTATGATGATGCGGTGGATATCTAATTCGACGGCGGGAGGCAGCGTGCTTTGTGGGGAGTGTACAGGCAACTCCATAGAGCAATTCTCGCGCAAGGCTTGAAAGTCTGAGTGCATCTCCGCCGATGCCGATCGGGCAATAGCCCGCGCCGCCGGATCGCGCGGCCACAGTTCGACGTCTCGGCATTGCTCAGCCAGACAGTCTAGAGCAAGATCGTTCTTGATGGAATCACTCGCCAAGACCGGGAGGTCTGCGGCAGATAAGTGAATCTTGCTCTAAATAAAGAGTGCAGAGACTGATTCACGTTTCACTTGGAAACGGCGTGCGTTCAAGTGAAACGATCAGGCTCTAGTATCGCGAAACTGTCCCAAATGGCCAGATCGCCCTTGAGTAACGTGGGGACCAGCCGGGACGGGCAATACTTCAGGAGCTGTTCCTTGGAATCAGGGCGCCGCCGCCGGATATTGATTTCTTCAAACGGCACGGCCAAGCGCTTCATCGCGAGCTAGGGCCTTAAGCTCCAGCTCTACCAGTTCTTGCTGCCAATGACGAGCCGATAGCGTTCCGTGGCCATGCTCTTGCCTTCGCTTGCGTGATCCTATTCTGTGCGCATCACTCAAGTCCTTTTACCAACGACTGGGCCCGCCTTCATGACGAATCCCACGGCTCCCGCCGACGTGTTCTTGGCCGAGGACGCCACTGCGTCCGACGTGCCCATTTGGCTAGTCCAACAGGGTGCTTCTCTCTCTGCAATGCCGCTGGAGGCGGCACAGCACGCCTGGCTCGCTGAGATGGGCTTTGAAGGTAAAGCCAAACAGCAGACAGTATTGCCCGGCGCCGATGGCCGCATCGCCGGTGTGGTGTTCGGTATGGGCGATGGTGCGGCAGGCGTCCCGAGCGGCCCGTCAGAGCTGCTTCTTGGTCACCTGGCACAAACTCTCCCGCCCGGTGCCTACCGGTTGGGGCAGACACCACAGAATCCGGAGCTAGCGGCCTTGGCTTGGGGTCTCGGATCTTACCGCTACCGCCGCTACAAAGGAGCTATTTGCGAGCCGCCGCCAAAGTTACGTATTCCAGGCGGTGTAAACGGCGCTGCCCTCGTCAACGCGCTCGATGCCGTGTGGCAGGGGCGCGATTTAATCAACACGCCAGCCAGCGATCTGGGGCCCGGCGAGCTGGAAGCGGCGGCGCGCGATCTCGCCAACCGTTACGGTGCCAACGTCACTGTCATCACGGGTGACGATCTCCTTGCGCAAAACTTTCCAATGATTCACGCGGTGGGGCGCGCGAGCCCTCGCGCACCGCGCCTCATTGATGTGACTTGGGGCCGCGCCGACGGGCCGGCCATTACGCTTGTCGGCAAGGGAATCTGTTTCGATACCGGCGGCTTGGACATCAAGCCGGCGGCTGGCATGCTGCTTATGAAAAAGGATATGGGGGGCGCTGCTGCGGCGCTGACGTTAGCCCATATGATCATGGGCGCGAAGCTTGATGTGCGCTTGCGCCTCCTTATCGCCGCAGCGGAGAACAGCGTTGCGGGGAACGCGTTTCGTCCGGGCGATGTGCTGACATCGCGGGCCGGTATGACGGTGGAAGTTGGCAACACGGATGCGGAGGGGCGGCTTGTCCTTGCCGATGCATTGACGTTTGCCGACGAGGAGGAACCGCAAAGCGTGTTTGTCTTTGCAACACTAACGGGCGCTGCGCGGGTTGCCTTGGGGCCGGATCTGCCGGCATTTTTTACTGACGACGATGCTTTTGCAGCCGACCTTGTCGCGGCTTCCGCGCGCGTGGGCGATCCCGTCTGGCGTCTGCCTTTGTGGACCGGCTACGAGTCGAAGCTCGACAGTCAGGTTGCCGACATGAACAACATATGGAATTCGCCGTTTGCCGGCTCAATTGTGGCCGCACTCTTCTTGAAGCGCTTTATTAAGAAGGCCCGCCGCTTTGCCCATTTTGATCTCTATGGGTGGCGTCCTTTGGCGACAGCGCTGGGTCCGCAGGGCGGTGAGCCGCAAACGGCACGCGGACTGTTCGCAGTCTTGAAAAAGGAGTGCGCACATTGAGTGATGGCACGAGCCAAAGGGCGAAAGAGGGAAATGCCGCGCCGGCCGCAGCCCGGCTCGACCCGCGCCGCAATGTCTTTCGGTCTGATTTGGCCGCAGAAAGCCTCTACGGCAAGGTGAGCGTGCCGCGCTACGTGCGGGGCTCGACAGCGCAGGTATATCGCCCTGCCACTCCGGTTTTCCGCGAGCCGGATGCGTCCTCCAGCATCGACACTGAAGCTCTCTTTGGGGAAATCGTTACTGTCTACGATGAGCGGGCCGGCTGGGCTTGGGTGCAGCTCGCCTGCGATGAGTACGTCGGGTACGTGCCGGCGAGTATGCTCAAACGCCCGGTGGACGAGCCCACGCATCGCGTCCGCGCGCTTGGCACGTTCATTTACCCTGCGCCCAACATCAAGGCGCCGCCGTTGATGCATCTGAGCATGAACGCCAGACTGTGCGTCAGCGAAAGTGATGAGCAGTTCTGCGCGCTCAAGCATGGTGGGTTTGTCGTTGCGCGTCATCTGGCCGATCAAGGGCGTCATGAGCGCGACTTCGTCGAGATTGCCGAACGGTTCGTTGGTACGCCCTACCTATGGGGCGGACGCAGCCGGATTGGTCTCGACTGCTCGGGTCTGGTGCAAGTTGCGCTTGAGGCCGCTGGCGTTCGCGTTCCGCGTGATACCGACATGCAGCAGGCCGAGATTGGCAGCTACGTCGATATACCCGAAGGGCTCGAGGGGTTGCAGCGCGGCGACCTTGTGTTTTGGCAGGGGCATGTGGGCATATTGGTCGATAGCGTGATGCTGGTTCACGCCAACGCCCACCACATGATGGTGACGATCGAGACCCTGCCGGAGGCTGTCGGACGGATCGCCATGTCGAACGGCAATATCACAGCGATCAAACATCTTCGGGGCCTTTGCGCCTAGAGCAAGACCGTTCGTGTTGGTATCGCTCACAAGGCCCTGGTGGTCTCCCGCAGATAAGTGAATCAGGCTCTAGCGGCGGTAGGGTAGGAACCTGCGCTCGCGAAGCTCGGCGCCATCGTCGACCAGCGAAGCCGCTTCATCAACAGGGCCGCGCGTCTCGCGCCAAACGTAGCCGTTGGCAAGCGTGACAATTGTTTCTGTCGATCGTTGCATGCCGGTGAGGCGACTGATCCAGTGGCGTTGCACGACATTGCCATCGGCAATGGCCTCCACGAAGGGAAGGAAGAGGTCCAAGGAGGGCGTGGCCCGGCCCTCATAGGTCTCGCCGGCAATTGCCAGATCATACTTCTGATTGTTGTGGAGGATGAGCTCAAACGGGCAGCCTGCCGCAATGAAGGGCGTCACCGCGAACTTGAAGTAGTCTGCGGTTTCATCCTGCTGCATATGTGCAGCGTCCGCGATCGAAGGCGCCCAATAGCGAAGGGACGTGATCGTCGTTTGTAATTGCGCGTGAAAGACGTCGTCGGGTTTCATGCTGGTGCGGTGATGTGTGTGGCCACAAGCACGATGACGCAAACGATGAGACATGCAAGCGGAATGTCGGCTGACTTTTGTGCCAATTTTTTTTGCGCAAGCTCCTCGTTCACCGCGATCTGTTGCTGCAACCTGTACTGCTCGGCATGAGCGTTTCTTGCCGCCGGAAGTGCAGACTGCACCTAGAATTGGCCGGCACTAAAATCTCGTCCGACGACGCACGAGCCTATACGACGTTAGCTGGCGATTGCGCCTTGGCGGGCGACGCTCAAGTCGAAGGCGGCGTCCATTAGCGTACGCGTGTACTCTTTTTTCGGGTTTGAGAAAATCTCTTTGGCAGGCCCTTCCTCAACCACCTTGCCGGCTCGCATCACGATCACGTAGTTGCACAGCGCCCTGATCACCTTGAGATCGTGGCTGATGAACAGGTAGGCGAGGTCGCGCTTTTTCTGGAGGTCGCGCAAGAGGTCGACGATTTGCGCTTGAACCGACATGTCAAGCGCACTCGTTGGCTCATCGAGCATAATGAACTTCGGTTTTAGCACCATGGCGCGCGCAATCGCGATGCGCTGGCGCTGGCCGCCGGAGAACTCATGCGGGTAGCGGTCCTGAACGCCCGGGTCGAGCCCAACGTCTTCGAGTGCCGCGCTGACCCATGTGCGCCGCTGTGTGTAGTCGAGTTCCGGGTTCTGGATGAGCAGGCCTTCCTCGATAATCTGTCCCACAGAAAGTCGCGGCGATAACGAGCCATACGGGTCCTGGAAGACGATCTGCATATCCTTGCGCAAAGGCCGCATCTGGCGCGTGGTGAGTTCGTCGATGCGGTTCCCCACATACGCGATTTGCCCCGTCGATGAGATGAGTCTGAGGATCGCAAGACCGAGTGTGGTCTTGCCCGATCCTGACTCGCCGACGACGCCGAGCGTCTGTCCGGCTCTGAGTTTGAGGGAAAGGCCGTCGACTGCTTTCACGTAGTCGACAGTGCGGCGCAGCGCACCCTTTTTGATTGGGAACCAGACCTTGAGATCATCTGTTTCAACGACGACAGGAGCGGTGTCGTTGGCCGCGGGCGGCATACCTTTGGGTTCGGCGGCGAGCAGATGTTGTGTGTAGGCGTCGCGCGGTGCGGTGAAAATCTCTTCGGTTTGACCCTCTTCAACGATCTTGCCTCCCTGCATGATGTAAACCCGATTTGCCATCTTGCGCACGATTCCAAGGTCGTGCGTGATGAGCAGCATCGCCATGCCCATCTCATGCTGAAGCTGCTGCAAGAGTTCCAGGATTTGCGCCTGGATGGTGACGTCTAGGGCGGTCGTCGGTTCGTCGGCAATAAGCATACCGGGCTCGTTGGCAAGCGCCATGGCGATCATGACGCGCTGGCGTTGCCCGCCGGAAAGCTGGTGTGGGAAGGCGCCGAGACGCTTTTCTGGATCGCGAATGCCGACCTTTTGCAATAGCTCTAGCACGCGGGTGCGTGCAGCGGCATTATCCATGCCGCGGTGTATCTTGAGGACCTCACCGACCTGCTTCTCAATGGAGTGTAGCGGGTTGAGTGACGTCATCGGCTCCTGGAAGATCATGGAAATCCTGTCACCGCGGATTTCTTGCATCTCGGATTCAGGCTTGTGAAGCAGATCGTTGCCCTCAAACCAGATCTCGCCGGAGGGGTGCGACGCTGCCGGGTAGGGCAGGAGCTTTAAGATCGAGAGTGCGGAGACGGTCTTGCCGGAACCCGACTCGCCAACAAGAGCCACCGTCTCACCTTTGCGGATGCTGAAAGACGCTCGATCGACGGCAAGCAGCTTGTCCTTGCCGGCTCCGAAACACACCGAGAGGTTTCTGACATCGAGGAGCGTCTCTTTGCCCATTACGACGTGGCCTCCGAGCTAAAAGTCTTGCGCGGATCGAGGGCGTCGCGCACTGCCTCGCCGATGAAGATAAGCAACGACAACATGATGGCGACGGAGAAGAAGCCGGCGAGGCCGAGCCAGGGCGCTTCCAGGTGCCGCTTACCTTGCAACAGAAGCTCACCCAACGAGGCGGACCCAGGCGGTAGCCCTAACCCAAGAAAATCGAGCGCCGTCAACGCTGCGATGGCTCCCGAAAGTTGGAAGGGGAGGAAGGTGAGGGTTGCCACCATCGCGTTCGGGAGCATGTGCTTCCACATGATCTTCACGTGTGACAGGCCGAGCGCGCGCGCGGCATTGATGTATTCGAAGTTGCGGGCGCGTAGGAACTCGGCGCGCACGACGCCGACGAGATTGACCCAATAGAAGATCAGAAGCACGCCGAGCAGCGTCCAGAAGCCCGGCACCAGAACCGATGAGATGATGATGAGCACGAATAGATACGGGATCGAAGACCAGATCTCCAGAATGCGCTGGAAGATAAGGTCGGTGCGCCCGCCGAAGTAGCCTTGCACCGCGCCGGCTGCCACGCCAACTGCCGAAGACAGAATGGTCAGCAGCAAGCCGAAAAGCACCGATAAGCGAAAGCCGTAGATGACGCGCGCGACAACATCGCGCCCCTGACTATCGAGTCCCAGCCAATTGCGGTTGCCGATCGCCTCGTAGCGGGCGATTTGTTCAGGGGGGGCGCCGCAAAGTGGGGCGCTGGAGGCCCATGGCGGCGGGGCAGGGTAGCCCAGGCACAAGTCGTCCAAGCCTTGGCGGCCCGGATAGTCTTTGTTTATGGTGTCGTAGGAATAGCTGATGGGCGGCCACAGGGCCCAGCCATTGTCTTTGATCTCGTCGAGGATCACCGGGTCCTTGTAGTCGGTGACGGCGAGAAAGCCGTCAAATTTTGATTCTGGATAGTCGACGAAAACGGGGAACAGGATCTCGCCCTTGTAGCTCACAATGATCGGGCGGTCGTTGGCGATGAACTCGCCGAACAGCGACAAGACGAATAAGATGGAAAAGATAATAAGGCTCCAGTAGCCGCGTTTGTTGGCCTTAAGATTTGCCAGCCGGCGCAGGTTGATGGGCGTTAGCTCAAAGCGTCCGCGCAATCCCGTCCAGCTCACGAGCCAGGACGGTGGTCCCTTTTCCTCCGGCTCGTCAGGCGGCGGCTGCGACTGCGGCAGCGGTGTTTCGAGCTCACGTAGGTCCACCAGGTCAGACCTCCCGGCTCTCAAAGTCAATCCTGGGATCGACCATGGTGTAGACGAAGTCGGAGACGAGGTTCACCACGAGCCCCAAGAGCGAGAAGATCCACAGCGTCGCGAACACGACCGGATAGTCGCGCTTCTCGATCGATTCAAAGGAAAGAAGGCCGAGGCCGTCGAGCGAGAAGATGGTTTCGATCAGTAATGCGCCGGCAAAGAAGGCACTGATGAACGCGCCGGGAAAGCCGGCGATGATCAGCAGCATCGCGTTGCGGAACACATGCCCATAGAGCACCTGGTTCTCTGTGAGCCCTTTGGCCCGCGCGGTCATCACGTACTGTTTTCTGATCTCGTCGAGGAACGTGTTCTTGGTGAGGAACGTCATGGTGGCAAATGACGTGATCGCCATGGCGATGAGCGGCAGCGTCAGGTGCCAGAAATAGTCGACGATCTTGCCGAGCGTTGATAGCTCATCCCAGTTGTCAGAGGTGAGCCCGCGTGAAGGAAACCACTGGAAGAATGAGCTGCCGGCGAAGAGGATCAGCAGAAGCACAGCAAAGAGGAAGCCAGGGATCGCGTAAGCGATCACGAGCACGCCACTCGTCCACGCGTCAAACGGCTGACCGTCATGCACCGCCTTGCGAATGCCGAGGGGAATCGAGATGAGATACGTGAGCAGCATCATCCAGACCCCGAGCGAGATGGAGACGGGCAGTTTCTCCTTGATAAGTTGAAGCACGGACACGTCGCGGAAGTAGCTCGTGCCAAAATCAAACGTGAGGTAGTTCTTCATCATGATGAAGAACCGCTCATAGGCCGGCTTGTCGAAGCCAAACTGTTTTTCCAGGGCCTTGATAAACTCCGGGTCGAGGCCTTGCGCGCCCCGATACTTCGATGTCAAGGCGCCGGCCGCGCCTTGGCCCATTTGTGATTGCGCGCCACCAGTTCCCAACGTGTCGCCGCCCCCGCCGCCAATTCGAGAGACGATTGAGGAGTCATGCCCGGTCAACTGCGCAATGATGCGCTCGACCGGGCCGCCGGGCGCGAATTGAATGATGGTGAAGCTGATCAGCATGATGCCGAACAGCGTCGGAATGATCAGCAACAGTCGTTTCAGAAGATAGGCGATCATAGCAGCAGGGATCTCACTTCTTCTTCAATTTCGCAGCCTTTGCAGGGTCAAACCACCAGGTCGTAATCACACCGCGGTCGTATTTGGGTTTGATAGACGGGCGCGAGAATTTGTTCCAAAAGGCGAGGTTATGTGACGCCCTATACCAGTGTGGCACCCAATAGTGTCCAGTACGCAGCACGCGATCGACGGCGCGGGTTGCGGTGACCAGCTCGTCGCGGGTTTTGGCCGCCACGACCTTGTCGATGAGGGCGTCGACAACAGGATCGCTTATCCCTGCCAAATTGAAGCTTCCGTCGATGCCGGCGGCCTCTGAGCTCCAAAAGCTCTTCAGCTCGACGCTGGGGGTGAGGTTCATGATGTAGCGCTGGGTTGTTACGTCGAAGTCGAACGTCTTCATGCGCCGCTCATACTGTGCCGGGTCGACGCGGCGCAGGGAGGCGTTGATGCCGATTTTCTTCAGGTTCTGGACGTAGGGATTGATGATGCGCTCAAAGATTGGGGAAAAGGTCAGGATCTCTACGTCGAGAACTTTGCCGTCACCGGGGTCCTGATAGTCCGTGAAACCTGCGACGTTCAGGAGTTCTTTGGCGCGTCGTAGGTTTTCGCGATTGCGGCCTGTGGCGTCTGTGACGGGCGACAAATAGGGTTTACCAAAAACTTCCTGTGGAAGACGGTCGCGAAACGGTTCTAGGAGCTTCAGTTCCTCCGCGCTCGGCGGCCCGACCGCCATCATGTCGGAGTTCTGGAAGAAGCTGTGGGTGCGATCATAGAGCCCGAAGAACAGGTTCTTGTTCGACCACTCAAAGTCGAAAGCCAAACCGAGTGCTTCGCGCACGCGAGGGTCCTTGAATTTGTCGCGCCGTGTATTGATGAAGAAGCCTTGTGCGCCCGACGGGCTGTCGTCGGGAAGCGTCAGCCGAATGAGACGGCCGTACTTGACCGCAGGCACGTTGTAACTGGTTGCCCAGTTGACGGAGGTGAACTCCTCGCGAAGGTCAAAAATGCCCGACAACAGCCCTTCAAGTTCCAAAGTACGGTCGCGGTAGTATTCGTAACGTAGCTCATCAAAATTAAAGCGCCCGCGGTTTACGTTCAGATCCTTGGCCCAATAGTCGGGGCGCCGTTTGTACGTGACATATGTGCCGGGCTTGAAGGCTGCGATCTTGTAGGGGCCGGACCCGAGCGGGCGATCGAGCGAAGTTTGTTTGAAGGGATGCTCCGTGTAGTAGGCCTTCGATAGCAAGGGCAATGTCGCCACGATGAGTGGCAGGTCGCGCGTCAAGTCACCTTCGAACGTGTAGCGCACCGTGTGGGGATCGAGTGCCTCGGCCTTGGTCACGTCACGTAAGGGCAGGGCGAGGCTTGGGTGGCCCTTCTCCTTCAGTGTCTCGAATGAGAAAACCGCATCCTCGGCGGTCACCGCAGAGCCATCGGCAAACTTGGCTTGGGGGCGCATGCGGAAAGCCACGGACTTGCCGTCGGGCGCTACTTCAGCGCTGCTTGCCACCAAGCCATAAATGGCGTCGGTCTCGTCGAGCGCCCGTGTCATTAGACTGTCGAACAGAAGTTCCAGTCCCTGTGCCGGATCGCCCTTCAAGATAAAGTTGTTGAAGCTGTCGAAGGTGATG
>JAAERO010000517.1 GCA_024230315.1 Hyphomicrobium sp. | reverse complement strand
CGATCACCTTTCTTCGACAGAAGCTCAAGCCGCCTGTCGGAATCGAAAAACCCAATCTGCGCCATCGTGCCCCGCCCGAATCAATCTGTCAGGCATCAGACTCGCATAAATCGGCGAATGGGATATTTTTCGAGGTGCCCTTAAGCGATTCCAACAAGAACGATCTTGCTCTAGCAGCCCTCAAAGAAAACGACCGGCTCACCGCGTGCCGGTTTCATGATCTCGCCGTCCCACATGACTTTGGCGCCACGCACGATCGTGCCAACAGGCCAGCCCTTCACCTTGCGGCCATGATAGGGCGTCCAACCACATCGGCTCGCAATCTCTTCATTGGTGATCGTTTCCTCGCGTTGCAGATCCACAATGGTGAGGTCGGCGTCGTAGCCGACGGCAATGCGCCCCTTGCCCCTGATACCAAATAGGCGCTGAGGTCCGTGGCTCGTCAGATCGACGAAGCGCTCCAACGTCAGCCTACCCGCGTTGACGTGATCAAGCATGATAGGAACAAGCGTTTGCACGCCCGTCATGCCTGAGTGGGAGGCGGGATAGGGGCATTCCTTCTCCGCGCGCGTGTGCGGGGCGTGATCGGAGCCAAGGACGTCGATAATACCGGAAGCAAGGCCTGCCCAAAGCGCTTGGCGATGGCGGTCGTCACGCACGGGCGGATTCATCTGCGCATAAGCACCAAGCTCACGGTAACAGTCGGGGGCAACAAGCGTCAGATGGTTTGGCGTCACCTCCACGCCCGCCCAGCTTTTGTGCGTTGCCAGGAACGCCATCTCCGCCGCAGTCGAGATGTGCAATACGTGGATGCGTTTTTTGTATTTTTCCGCCAGATGTACCAGCCGTGTCGTTGCGATGAGGGCGGCTTCCTCATCCCGCCATTCGGGATGCGAGGAGGGATCGCCTTCGCGCCGTAGGCCCATGCGCTCCTTTAGCCGTGCCTCATCTTCGGCATGAAACGCGGCACGGCGGCTAATTTTCGCAATGATGCGATCGAGGGACGCTTCATCGTCGACAAGCAGATCGCCGGTCGAGGAGCCGATAAAGACCTTGACGCCCGCTGAGCCTTCGAGGCGCTCAAGATCGGGAATATTGTCGACGTTTTCGCGCGTGCCCCCGACGTAAAAAGCAAAATCGCAAAACATGCGCTGGCGAGCGCGAGCTACCTTGTCGGCGAGCGTCTGCGCATTCGTTGTCAGCGGCTTGGTGTTGGGCATCTCAAAAACCGCGGTAACGCCGCCCAGCACGGCTGCGCGGCTGCCAGTCTCCAAATCCTCCTTATGCTCCAGCCCCGGCTCACGAAAGTGGACTTGCGTGTCGATTACGCCGGGGAGGATGTGAAGACCCCTTGCATCGATGACCTCATCACCCCTCTGGGGGTCGATTGAGCCGATGGCGGCAATGCGCCCGTCGCGGATGCCAACGTCGCGCACACCTGTCCCGTCTTGATTGACGAGGGTACCAGATTTCAAGACTAGTTCGTAATTCCCCGACATTACGCCTCCAACGCTTGCCTCCGGCTTGCCGCCCGCATACGTAAAACAGAGCCCGGTTGCAACCGGAGCGAGGTGACCATGACCGATACCAGAATCGCGCTATTACCCGACCGTGGCGTCGCCACGGTCATGGGTGAAGATGCCGAAAAGCTACTCCAGGGCGTTATCACCAACGATATGGCGCTTCTGAACGACCAGCCGGCGATCCATGCCGGGCTGCTGACGCCCCAGGGCAAGATTTTGTTCGATTTCTTTGTAGTGAAGGTGCCTGGCGGCTTTTGCATCGAAACCGCCCGGGACAAGGCGGCCGAACTCTCCGACCGGCTCAACACCTACAAACTGCGCGTGAAGGCCGAGATTCAGGATGCATCGGCCGACTATACGGTGGCCGCCATTTGGGGCGGACCTTACAAATTGCGCCACGATGGCAAGCCGCCGCTTTGGTTCGCGGATCCGCGCTTGCCCGACATGGGCTTTCGCGAGCTGGTCACCATGCGCACCGACTGGGCCCTCGGGGCCGAAGACGCCAACAGCGCAACGCAGGACGACTACCACGCACACCGGATCGCGCTCGGCGTGCCCGAGGGCGGCAAGGACTACGCACTGGGTGACTCTTTCCCCCACGAGGCACTCTTTGACCAATTGCACGGCGTCTCCTTCGAGAAGGGGTGCTATGTCGGCCAGGAGGTCATCTCGCGCATGGCAAACCGCGGGACTGCGCGCCGGCGTGTCGTGCCGGTGGTCGGCGAAACAGCGCTGCCGGCGTCGGGAGCCGATATGGTTGCGGGCGGCGTGACGATTGGCCTGCTTGGCTCAACGGCTGGGACACGCGGTCTGGCATTGTTGCGACTCGATCGCGCCACCGAAATGAGTGGAAGGGGCGCGGGCTTGTACGCCGGTGACGTGCCCGTGCGCATTGAGCTGCCAAGCTGGGCGCACTTCGGACCAAGTGCGAAAGACCCGAGCCCATCGGCATGAGTTCTACACACAGGAAATCCCTCAAACGCTGCCCGTGGGCTGGCATCGCCGATGCGGAATATCAGCGCTATCACGATGAGGAATGGGGCGTGCCACTAACGGACGACCGCGCGCTATTTGAAAAGCTCGCGCTGGAAGGATTCCAGGCGGGCCTATCCTGGTTGACGATTCTCAGAAAGCGCCCGAACTTTCGGCGCGCATTTGCCGGATTCTCACCGGAGCGCATCGCACGCTTTGGACCTAGAGACATTGCACGCCTGATGAAGGACGAAGGCATCGTGCGCAACCGCGCTAAGATCGAGGCAACAATAAGCAATGCTCAAGTATATGCGCGGTTTGCTGAGCGCACATCGCTTGGTGAATTCTTGTGGGGCTTTCTTGACGCTGGCCCGATCCAAAATCGTTACAAGGCGATGGCCGACGTACCCGCCCAAACGGAACTTTCGAGACGCATGTCGAAAGCGTTGAAAGCGGAAGGCTTCCGTTTCGTTGGACCAACGACGCTTTATGCATTCATGCAGTCGGTCGGCATGGTCAACGACCATCTCGTCGATTGTCATCGCCACACGCCGTGCGCCAAGTTGCAGCGGTCTCGCTCAATCCACTGAGGCCCAGCGTATGAAGAAGACCACGAAACCGACAGACGCCCCACCCAAGCGGGCCTGGCAACGCATGCTGTCCGGCCGCCGCCTCGACCTACTCAACCCCTCGCCGGACGATATCGAAATCGAGGACATCGCCCACGGGCTCGCGCGCGTCGCACGCTGGAACGGTCAAACACTTGGCAGACATGCCTTCTCAGTAGCGCAGCACGCGCTCATGGTTGAGGAGATCGCAAGTGGGCGCAACAGAGATTGGCCGCCCCGCTGGCGCCTCGCCGCGCTGCTGCACGACGCGTCGGAGTATGTCGTCGGTGACCTCATTAGTCCGTTCAAGAACGCCATAGGCCTCGACTACAAAGCATTCGAGTTGAGGCTGCTTGCAGCGATCCACGTGCGATTCGGAATTCCAGCTGAGCTGCCGCAGACCATTCAATCTGAGATCAAAACCGCCGATCGAATTGCCGCCTTCTACGAGGCAACTCAGCTTGCCGGCTTCGATGAGGGCGAGGCCACAATTTTTTTCGGACAGCCAGAAGGCCTGAGAAGCGAATTAATGAACACCATTCAGAACCTTATACCGGTTCAGGCAGAACCCGCTCAGCAGCGGTTTCTGGCCAGATTCCGCGCTCTTAGGGATGATAGCTGACGCCCCCTGTGCATGATAAGTTCAACCAAGGCATAACACTAGGCGGTGCGGTCGATCCGAAAACCGCCATGATCGGCGTTTAACGCATTGGGAATTGGGGGGCTCCAAGAAAATTGGAGCATAGATATGAACTCGCCTACCGAGCTCAGGCGTTCGGCTGTCTCAGCTAATCGTATTGTCGCGCTAGCGCCGCGCAGCGAGCTGGCATCTGTAGAAATTGGACTAAACGCTGCCATCGTAGCGGTAGCGAACAATGAGCCTGTCGCCCTCATCATAAGAGGCGAATCGGACGTGGCGGGGGCCACGGACGGACTTCCATTCGGCCCGTTTTCGCCGCGCGAGCATCGCACGTTCGAAATCGGGCTGAGAGATTGGGTTCGCGCGCAAACGGGTGTGGAACTCGGCTACGCCGAACAGCTCTATACCTTTGGTGACCGGGGGCGGAGTGCCGATCCCGGCGACGTTGGGCCGCACGTTGTTTCAATTGGATATCTCGCGCTGACCGAGGCCAATTCCTCGTTCGAACTCGCGCGCGGTTCCTGGAACAGCTGGTACCATTATTTCCCTTGGGAGGATTGGCGCAAAGGTCGTCCTGGCATCCTGGAAGCCGTTATCGAACCGCGGTTGCGTGATTGGGCATCGCGTCTAGCGATGCACGTGTCATCAACGCAGCCTGTTAGCCGACAAGAGCGCGTGCGCATCTGCTTCGGCTTTGACGGCGCGAGCTGGGACGAAGAAAAGGTTCTTGAGCGCTTCGAGCTGCTCTACGAGGCGGGGCTTGTCGACGAGGCGGCCCGCGATGGACGTGATTCGGCGAAGACCTGGCAAGAGCGTCCGCAGCTGGGAACACCAATGCAGTTCGATCACCGGCGCATTCTAGCTACGGCCATCGGACGTGTGCGGGCCAAGATCAAATACCGGCCCGTGATCTTTGAACTCATGCCCAGCGAATTCACGCTCTACGAGTTGCAAAGAACGGTCGAAGCCATCCTCGGTCCGCATCTGCACAAGCAAAACTTCCGCCGCCTCGTTGAGGGTGCGGGGCTCGTGGAGCCAACAGGTGAGGTTCGGATGCGAACCGGTGGCCGCCCGGCAAAACTCTTCCGTTTCAGACGTGAAGTTTTGTTGGAGCGTCCGGCGCCTGGCGTGCGTGTGAAACCCGGCAAGAGTTGAGGCGTCGGCCTTCGGATCTCGAGTTAGCGGTTTCGACCTCTAAACACGCGGCACCTTAGACGCTCGCGCGCATTCGCCTCTGGCCTCTTAGCGCCAGATAACGTATTCTCGAGGCGTCTTCAGAATACTCATTCTGAGCATTATATAGAAGGCAACCGGCGGAGGCCGGTTCCTTTTACGGCCTCAATATACTCAGATTGAGTATATGATGCGAGTAGGAGCGCGCAATGAATTTTGTGGAAGCCCGCGCAAGCGAGATACACAGCCGGCCCAACGTGCCAGTCGGCCCATTGCCTGAACACGAGCTGCCTGCGTTCACACCGGAGCTCGCGGCGGAGCTGGAGCCCTTCTATGCGCGTGTGAAGCACATTGTGACACCTATGGAGTGGCCGCACTACGCACCGCTTATCAAGGCAATTAACACCCTCAAGGCACAACGCAACGCGGTCGTACTTGCGCACAATTATATGACGCCGGAGATCTTCCATTGCGTTGGCGACTTCCGCGGGGATTCGCTCCAGCTCGCCAAGGAGGCGGCACGGACGAGCGCAGACGTCATCGTGCAGGCCGGCGTGCATTTCATGGCGGAGACCTCCAAGCTTCTGAGCCCCGACAAGACCGTGCTAATCCCCGATCTGAAAGCAGGCTGCTCACTGGCGGACTCCATCACGCCGGAATACGTGCGCATGTTGCGCCAGGCCTATCCCGGCGTGCCGATCGTCACGTACGTCAACACCTCGGCTGCCGTGAAGGCCGAATGCGACATCTGCTGTACCTCCTCCAACGCGGTCAAGGTCGTCGAAATCCTCGGTGCGCCGCGCGTACTGCTCATCCCCGATGAGCACCTCTCCAAGTACGTGCAGACCCAAACTGACGTAGAGATCATCGCGTGGAAGGGACACTGCGAAGTGCACGAACGATTCACGGCGAAAGACATCGAAGAGATCAGCGCAGCCGATCCCGGCACCAAGATCATTGCGCACCCCGAATGCCCGCCTGACGTCTTGAACGTCGCCGACTTTACCGGCTCAACATCGGCCATGATCAATTGGGTGAAGACCAATCACCCGCGCAAGGTGGCGCTGATCACAGAGTGCTCCATGGCTTCGAACGTGGCCGTTGAGACCCCGGATGTGGAGTTCGTCCGCCCGTGCAACCTGTGCCCGCATATGAAGCGCATCAGCTTGGAGAACATCTACGAAGCCCTTCGCGACATGCGTCACGAAGTGACCATCGATCCAGCAGTGGCCGAGAAGGCGCGGCGCGCAGTTGAGCGCATGATAAACCTGACGAACTGATGCGCTGAAGCTAGCCGCCGGTTCTCCCAAAGTGATGTTTATGGATTCGAAGGTCGACAGCGCACGCCGATCGAATTTCCAGCCCGCTCGTGAGAACAAGCTCGGCGACCGCGGCGACGTGGTCATTGTCGGGGCGGGACTGGCCGGTCTCTTCACCGCTTTGAAGCTTGCCCCCATGCACGTCACCGTGCTGGCCGCGACCCCATTGGGTCGAGGGACCTCGTCGGCCTGGGCGCAGGGCGGGATCGCCGCGGCGGTAGGTGGATACGATAGCCCGACACTGCATGCCGCGGACACGATCGCCGCCGGTGCTGGCCTTGTCGACACCGAGGTGGCGCGGTTTGTCGCCGAGGAAGGCCCAGCGCGCATTGGCGACCTTCTGGGCTTCGGTGTCCCCTTCGATCGCGACGCGCAAGGGCAGCTCATGCTCGGCAAGGAAGCTGCCCATTCCAGGCGGCGCATTCTGCGGGTGTTAGGCGACCGCACGGGCGCTGCGATGATGCAGGCCTTGATCGCTGCGGTGAAGCGAATGCCCTCCAGCCGCGTGCTCGAAGGTTACGAGGCCGATGACCTGATCGTCTCCGATGGCCGGGTGGAAGGCGTACGGCTCGTTCGCCCCGACAGTTATGGCAACGGCAGTTATGAATTCGTGCCCGCGTGCGCTGTGGTGCTGGCGACAGGCGGCATCGGCGGCCTCTTTTCGGTGACGACAAACCCGGCCTATGCGCGTGGTGAATCCATAGCAATGGCCGCGCGCGCAGGTGCTGTCATTGGCGACGCCGAATTTGTTCAGTTCCACCCTACCGCACTTGACGTTGGCGCCGCCCCGGCACCGCTTGCCACCGAGGCATTGCGTGGCGAAGGCGCGATTCTCATCAATGGCCAGGGCGAGCGTTTCATGAAGGGTTTGGATGAACGCGGCGAACTTAGCCCGCGCGATATCGTGGCCCGCGGTGTTTATGCCGAACTTACCGCCGGGCGCGGCGCCTTTCTTGATTGCCGCGCGGCGATTGGTGACCGTTTTCCCAAGTTCTTCCCAACCGTCTATGCGCACTGCCAGGCCGCAGGTATCGATCCCGTGACGGAACTCATTCCCGTGGCGCCGGCGGCGCATTACCATATGGGCGGGGTGGCCACTGACGCGCGCGGACACACGAACGTCCCAGGCCTATGGGCGGTCGGCGAAGTTGCGGCAACCGGACTGCACGGCGCCAACCGGCTCGCGTCAAACTCACTGCTCGAAGCCGTCGTCTTCGGCGCGCGCGTGGCGACAAGCATTCGTAACCTCGACCGCATCGCGCGCCGGATGCCGATGGTGGAGCCCAAGCGTATCGTCGCCTCCCGTACTGGTGCTCCCGGCGACCAAGCCGCAGCGCTAATACGGTTGCGCCGCACGATGACGCAACATGTCGGCGTTGTGCGTGACGCGGAGGGGCTCACCAGGGCCGTCGAGATTCTTACCAGCATCGAAGACAGCGCTGGCGCGGACATTGTGCTTGCTAACTTGGCGTTGGCGGCGCGCTTCATTGCCACGAGCGCGCTGATGCGCGAGGAGAGCCGCGGCGCACATGACCGCAGCGACTTCCCCGAACCGAAACCGGCGCTCGCGCAACGTAGTTTCCTAACCCTTTGCGAACTTGACGATACCCAGTTGCAGCACGCAACGCCCGCGCCTTCTGTGCCAGGGCAGGCAGGAGCCGGCCAATGAGCGTGGCCGGACCCCATCTAAGGCTTCCCGAACTGCTCGTTGAAAAGGTCGTTGCCGAAGCACTGGCAGAGGACCTAGGCGATGCTGGCGACATCACGACCGCGGCGACCGTTACACCCGGCGCGCGAGCGTCCGGCGCTATCGCAGCGCGCAAGACCGGCGTCGTCGCGGGCCTGCAAATAGCCGAGGCGGCGTTTCGAGCGCTCGACGAGAACGTTGACTTCGAAGTTCTCATACGCGATGGCGAACGCGTCCAAGCGGGCCTGCAAATCGCCCGCGTTGCCGGAGATGCCGGCGCCCTTCTCACTGCCGAACGAGTCGCGTTGAACTTTCTCGGCCACATGAGTGGCATCGCCACTCTTACCAGCAGTTACATGGACAAGATCTCGGGCACACGCGCCAAGATCATCGACACGCGCAAGACGAGGCCGGGGCTAAGGGCATTCGAGAAGCTCGCCGTACGCGCTGGCGGCGGCCTCAATCACCGCTTCGGTCTATTCGATGCGATCCTCATCAAAGACAATCACATTATCGCAGCTGGCGACATTGGTGCAGCACTCGACAAAGCGCGCGAACGTGCCGGCCACATGGTCAAAGTCGAGATCGAGGTCGCAACTATTGCGGAGCTTCGTGAAGCACTGTCCCACAAACCGGACGCGGTGCTGCTCGATAATATGCCGGTCGCAACTCTAAAGGAGGCGGTGGCTGAGGTCGCCGGTCGCGCCATTACTGAGGCATCGGGCGGGGTTAATCTTGAGACGGTACGCGCCATCGCCGAGACGGGCGTCGATCTGATCTCTGTTGGGGCTCTAACGCATTCGGCACCCGTCCTCGATATCGGCTTCGACTTCGATCAGGGCGGTTGAGGGACTGAGTAGGCCAAAACGCTTGATTTCGCCATAGTGCTGCGCAAGGGGAAATGGCGACGGTTAGGGTGGGGTGAACCCGGGCTCTTACCGCCCCAGGAGGAAAAGCAGTCATGGATCTGTCGGGCGATATTAATTTGGCGGGATGGATTGCCATCTGGGGCTTGATCGCCGTCGCGGCGGCCGTGCTCGCCGGTGTACTGGCAGGCATGAAGAACCGCGACTATTCGTTCTGGATCGCGTGGTGTCTCGTCTTGCCGCCGCTGCTCATCTTGGTGGCGATCCTGCCTAAGCGCATGGGCAAACGCCCGCGCCGCCCATCGCTCGATGAGCAAGACCGCCACTGGTGACGTCGCGCCCCCGTATAAAAACCACGCGAAGCTAGAGCATGCTCTAGTTCTCTGTGTCTGCAATTTTTCCGGCGATTGCGGCCTGAGCCGCGGCGAGCCGTGCGATTGGAACGCGGAAGGGCGAGCACGACACATAGTCGAGCCCGATCTCATCAAAAAATGCGATCGAGTTCGGGTCCCCGCCGTGTTCGCCGCAGATGCCAATCTTGAGGCACGGCTTCTCCTTGCGACCCCGCTCCGTGCCAATGCGAACGAGCTCGCCGACGCCCGCCACATCCAATGACACAAATGGATCGACCTTGAAGACCCCCTTCTCCGTGTAGCTCGTCAGGATTGGAGCCGCGTCGTCGCGGCTGAGTCCAAGGCTCGTCTGCGTCAGATCGTTGGTGCCGAAAGAAAAGAAGTCCGCGCCGGACTTACCCTGCGCAATCTCAGCAGACCGCAGAGCTGCGCGTGGTAGTTCAATCATGGTTCCAATCATAAAATCGAGCTTAGCGCCTGTCTCCTTCTCGACGGTCTTCGCAGTGGCAAGGATCACATCGCGCAGAATATCAAATTCGCGGCGATACGCGACAAGGGGAATCATGATCTCCAGGGTGACGGGCTTGCCCGCCTTCTTAGCCGCATTAATCGCGGCTTCGAACGCGGCCCGGGCCTGCATCTCCGTAATCTCGGGGTAACGGATCGCAAGCCGGCAGCCACGAAACCCCAGCATGGGGTTGAATTCCTCAAGCTCACTAATTCGCGCCGTTAGCTTTTCCACCGACACACCCAGATCCTTCGCGATGCCGGCAATATCCCGCTGGTGCTGAGGGAGGAATTCGTGCAGCGGTGGATCAAGCAGCCGTATCGTCACGGGCTGCCCGGCCATGATATCAAAGAGCTGTTCGAAATCTGCGCGCTGCATGGGAAGGATCTTGTCGAGCGCGGCCCGCCTTCCCGCCTCATCGTCCGTCAAGATCATCTCGCGCACGGCACTTATGCGCCCTTCTTCGAAGAACATGTGTTCGGTCCGGCAAAGCCCGATACCTTCCGCACCGAACTCCCGTGCCTGCAGCGCATCACGAGGCGTATCGGCGTTTGCGCGCACTCCCATGCGCCGTTCCGCGTCAGCCCAACTCATCAATGTCGCGAACGCACCGGACAGCTCGGCCTGCCGCATCTTTGCCCGCCCGAGAAGAATTTGGCCCCTGCTGCCATCAATGGTGATGACATCGCCCCTATTGAGAAGGTGCTTTCCGGCCCGCAAGGTTCCCGCCTCTTCGTTGATGGCCAGCATGCCCGCACCTGAGACGCAGGGCCGTCCCATGCCGCGCGCCACAACGGCAGCGTGGCTCGTCATACCGCCACGCGCGGTGAGAATCGCAACCGCTGCATGCATACCGTGAATATCTTCCGGGCTTGTTTCAGGACGCACGAGGATCACGTCGCGCCCCTTTGCCTTTTCGGTCTCGGCCTCGTCAGCGGTAAAGACGATCGCCCCCGCCGCTGCGCCGGGAGATGCTGGAAGCCCCGTAGCAATCACCTCTCTGCGTGCATCGGGATCGATAGTCGGGTGTAAGAGCTGATCGAGAGCGCACGGCTCCACGCGCATCACCGCATCGCGTTTGGTGATCACACCCTCCTTAGCGAGGTCGACCGCAATTGCGAGCGACGCCTCCGGCGTGCGCTTGCCAATACGCGTTTGCAAGATCCAAAGCCGGCCATCTTCGACGGTGAATTCGATATCCTGCATGTCGCGGTATCGGGCCTCGAGCTTTTCAAAGACGCCTCTTAGCTTGGAAAAGACATTTGGCATCAGCTCTTCAAGCGAGGGATTCTCCTCGTCCGCATCGCGGCGCGCCATCTCAGTGAGAGGCTGCGGCGTGCGAATGCCCGCCACCACGTCTTCGCCCTGTGCGTTTAACAGGAACTCGCCGTAGATCTCCTTTGCCCCCGTCGACGGGTTGCGCGTGAAGACAACACCGGTTGCCGATGTATCGCCAAGGTTCCCGAACACCATCGCCTGCACCGTGACAGCGGTCCCCCAGTCATCAGGAATATCGTGGATTCGGCGGTAGGTTTTGGCGCGCGGGTTCTCCCAAGAGCCGAACACGGCTGAGATGGCTCCATAAAGCTGCTCGCCGATGTCCTGAGGGAAGGGCTTTCTCAGCTCACGCTCGATCGCCTTTTTATATTCGCCGATGATGTCGCCCCAATCCTCCTCGGTCAGCTCCGTATCGCTGGAAAAACCCGCGAGGTTCTTGAAATTCTCCAAGATGTCCTCGAACACGCCGTGATCGACACCCATAACCACGTCGGCATACATCTGAATGAATCGGCGATAGCTGTCGTACGCAAAGCGGCGGTCGCCGGAACGTTTGGCAAGGCCCTCCACGGTCTCGTCGTTGAGTCCGAGATCGAGGATCGTGTCCATCATGCCGGGCATGGACACACGCGCACCCGAGCGTACTGACAACAGCAATGGCTTGTTCACGTCGCCGAAAGTGACGCCCGTTTCATCGCTAATAAGTTGCAGCGCCGCCTCGACTTGAGCATTCAGCGCGTCAGGCAGCTTGTGCCCTTGCGCATAGTAGGCGTGGCATACTTCCGTGGTGATGGTGAAGCCCGGCGGAACTGGAAGCCCAAGCCGCGCCATCTCGGCAAGATTGGCACCCTTGCCACCCAGAAGGTCGACCAATCCAGCACGGCCATCGACATGTTCAGCGGCAAAGACATAGACCCATTTGGGATCTTCGCTCGCAGACGTACTTGCCATGTCTTTTTGCTCCACTAAAGCGCCCGACCGGCGGCGCTGTTACGACCCTCTGCCGACTGCACTCTGCCATATTAGTCTCTGAACGGGCTCAAAAGGCATCCGATTGATCGGCAGTGCCCAACGAATTGTCGCGCTTAGTCTCAAATCAGGACCCTGTCTTTGACGCAGCCACCGACTTCGCCCACTGTGAGCGCCCTTAATCGATGGAGCCGTAGTTTATGAGCGAACAGCTAAATCAAGTGCTGACGACTTTGGACGATTTGAATGACGCCTCGCTTGACCGGTTGTTTGAGCTATTGCGCATCGAAAGCATCTCGACTGATCCGGCTTATGCAGACAACTGCCTCACCGCCGCCGAATGGTGTGCTAACGAGCTGCGCGATATTGGGTTTGATGCTCGCGTTGTGCCAACAAGCGGCCACCCAATGGTTGTTGCCCATGACCGCCCCACAGTGCCTGATGGAATGGCTCACGTGCTGTTCTACGGCCATTACGATGTGCAGCCCCCCGACCCCTTGGATCTTTGGACCTCCTCGCCGTTCGATCCGCACGTCGCCACTGACCCGGTTAACGGGAAAGTGATCGTGGCGCGTGGCGCGGAGGACAACAAAGGGCAACTCATGACGTTCCTTGTCGCTGCGCGCGCGTGGAAGACAGTCGCCGGAGAATTGCCACTCGCCGTGTCAGTCTTATTCGAAGGCGAGGAAGAGTGCGGTTCGGCCTCGCTTCCAGGATTTCTGGCCGAGCATGGCGAGGACGTACGTGCTGATCTCGTGCTCGTCTGCGATACGGGGCAGTGGGATCGGGACACGCCTGCAATCACCACAATGCTGCGCGGTCTAGCCGCAATCGAGATCGAGGTGACGGGCCCCTCGCGCGATCTTCACTCGGGACTTTACGGCGGGCCAGCAATGAACCCCATTCGTGCGCTCGTACGCGTGCTGGGCCAGATGCATGACGAAAAAGGCAGGGTCACCGTTCCAGGGTTCTACGATGGCGTCAAAGCACCCTCGCCCGAACAGCTTGAACAGTGGAAAGAGCTTGCCTCGCGCATTCACGAATTCATTAAAGAGGTCGGCCTGCACACACCCGCCGGCGAGAACGGCCACTCAGCTTTGGAACAGCTCTGGGCACGACCGACGCTGGAGTTCAACGGCGTGACCGGCGGCTACCAAGGTGCTGGCACCAAGACGGTAATCCCGTCGACAGCTTCCGCAAAAGTAACGTGCCGGTTGGTGGCGGGCCAAGATCCCGCCAAAATCCTCGCCAACATCCAGGAGTTCGTCCACGCGCGACTGCCACAAGATTGTCGCGTTGCATTCAGCGGCCTTGCAGGAAGCCCAGCCGTAGCGTTTAAAACCTCCACGGCGCCCATGCGCGCAGCCGCAGCTGGGCTCGAAGACGAGTGGGGACGGCCGGCCATTATGATGGGCTGCGGCGCATCGATCCCCATTGTTACGTCCTTCAGGGATGCACTTGGTATGGACAGTTTGCTCGTTGGATTCGGACTCGAAGACGATCGCATTCACAGCCCAAACGAGAAGTACAATATGAAGAGCTTCAAGAAGGGCGCACGAAGCTGGGCGCGCATCTTGGAAAAACTAGCGCAGGTCTCGCGCACCAAGGCCAACTAAGGCTGGGAGATGGGCATGTTCACGCGGCGCGTCGCGCTTTCCTTGCTCGCGGTTCTGACAACTTCTTTCTGCATTGCGGCGCGTGCCCAACGCGCACAGTGGCCAAACGAGTATTTTGACCCTAAGCCGTGCCAGAATGTTGCGGGTGAATTCGACTACTACACGCTGGTTTTGTCATGGAGCCCGACCGAATGCATCGCCTCATCTAGCTGTCGGAAGGATACTCAGTGCGCACGCCGTGACGGCAAGCGCTATGGCTTCCTCTTGCATGGTCTATGGCCGCAGTATGCAAAGGGGTACCCCGAGCACTGCCCCGTTCGCAGGCGGCCCTTTGTACCAAATGCGGTGATCGACACCGTTCGCAACGTGATGCCCCGGCGCGGCCTGGTCATCCACGAATATAGAACGCATGGGACATGCTCCGGGCTCAGTCCCGCCCAGTACTACGGTTTCGCGCGGCGCCTTTTCAAACAGATCAAGATCCCAAAACGCTATCGGAATCCGTTCGAGACCCAGTTTGTCTCACCCTATCAGCTCAAACGCGAGCTGACTGCGCTCAACCCATGGCTCAAGCCCGACATGATCGCCGTCACCTGCACGCGCCGGGCCAAGCAGCTCAAGGGCGTGCGTATCTGCTTTACAAAGAATGGTCAGCCGCGCACGTGCGGGCGGAACGAGGCGCAGCACAAACTTTGCCGCGCGAAACAGATTCGTGTGCCGCCAGTGCGCTCCACGCGCCGGGAAAAGTTCGGCGCCGGCGCACAACCACGCGATGGAAAAAAGCCCATCTGTAAAAGCCGGAGCAATACTGCGTCATTGAAGCGGCCGATATGTTTGGTTGCGCCGGACTAAAAGTGCGGCAGATAGAGCCCTTGTGCCTGCGTTAGCGGCGGGGGCTGGGGGATGAAGACAGTGGAGCTCTACGGGCGG
>JAAERO010000516.1 GCA_024230315.1 Hyphomicrobium sp. | reverse complement strand
CGCAAAGATCTCGGTGCGTTTTAGGCGTGTCCGCGCCGCTGAGCGTCGCTCTAAGTATTCGACAAGGTTGGTTTCTACCTGGCGCAACTCAGTCAGTACTTCGGTGCGCGCTTCCCCGTCGACCTGGATGATGACAAGCTCGGTCTCCGCGATGCGGCCTTTCGCTCGCGCAATTTGTGCGATCAGCTGACCACGTTCGCCATCCAGCCTGGCCTTTTCGCGCTGCAGTGCTAATAGCCGCGTGAGGGGCACCAGCTGTTTTTCGCGCAAGATAAGCAGGCCCTCAAGCTCACGCCCGATTAATGCGATCTGTTCTTCTTTGGCGACTTGTTGCGCTTTAAGGCCTGTGATCTCTTCGTTGAGCTGGATGATGCGTTGGGTGAGCTGCTCTTTCTTGCCGCGGCGGTCCTTGGCACGGGCTAAAAAAAGCCGACGCTGACCGTTCAGGATGTTTTGCACCTCCCCATCGTGAGCGCGCTCGTTGAGCTCTGGGACAAAGTCGATGGCATCGGCCTCATCGCGTTCCGCTTTCAAACGCGCATGAGAGGCATGCAGCTCATTAAGCCGTGCATTAAGGATGGCCAGTTCCGCCTTGGGCTCGGTTTGATCCAGGCGCACCAGCAGGTCGCCGGCTGTCACGTGGTCGCCTGTTTCAACGTGGATCTCAGAAATAATACCGCCCTCGACGTGCTGCACCTTTTTGGCGTTGGATTCCACCACCACCGTCGCTGAAGCAATAACCGCCCCATTGATCGAAGCCCGCGCCGCCCAGCCGCCCAGACCAAACACCAACACGATCACAAGCCCCGCGCCTGCGAGCTGATTGGTCAACAGGGAGCGTTTGGCGTCTTGGCTCATCGTTTGCCTCGACGTGCCGAGTTGGGTACCAGTGCCGCGCCCTTCCCAACTGGGTCACCTGAAGCGGGCTTGGATCCGTTTGAGGGGGCGCTGTGTTGGGGGTCGGAGTGTTGCGCGCTTGGCGCTGTGACCTTGCGCAATACCTCATCGCGCAAGCCGAACGCCACCTGATGGCCGTCTTTGAGATAGAGCAACTCATCGGCCACTCTTATGGCACTGGGGCGATGGGCAATGATCACGACAGCGGCCCCTTGGGCCTTCAGCGCACCAATGGCTTTGATGAGTGCGGCTTCGCCTTCATGGTCGAGATTGGAGTTGGGTTCATCGAGCACCACAAACTTTGGGCTGCCATAAAGGGCGCGTGCCAAGGCCACGCGCTGGCGCTGTCCGGCCGAGAGCACCGCGCCGCCTTCGCCAATCTTGGTCTTGTAGCCGGCACTGAACTGCAAGATCAGATCGTGGACGTTGGCCAGCTGAGCGGCCGCAACAACTTTCTCAGGATCGGGCTTAAGGGCAAAGCGGGCAATGTTATCTTCCACGGTACCGTCAAACAGCGCCACGTCTTGGGGCAGATAGCCGATATATTGGCCAAGCTGTTCGCCGTCCCATTGGGCAAGCGGGGCCCCATTGAGCGCAACTGCGCCCTTCATGGGCGACCACACGCCCACCAAGGCTCTGGCCAGTGTCGATTTGCCCGCACCCGTAGGACCAATGACGCCAAGCGCTGAGCCCGGCTCAAGGGCAAAGGTCAGACCACTTATGATCGGTTTTCGTGCGCCGGGGGCAGCCACAAATAGATTTTCAATAGACACATGGGCTTCGGGCTCAGGTAGGGCCATAGGCGTGACGGTTTTGTCCATGCCCTCCACCAGGGTGCGCAAGCGATTGCTGGCACGGCGAAAGCTTAAAAATCCGCGCCAATGGGCAATGGCCTGATCCAGAGGGGAGAGGGCGCGCGCCATCAGGATGGAGGCGGCAATCATGGTGCCCGCCGTGATCTCTTGCATCACCGCAAAATAAGCACCAAGCGCCAACATGGCCGATTGCATAAACATGCGCAGCGCCTTGGCCGTCGACGAGATGGAGCCCGCTGCATCGCTGGACCGCGTCTGCTTGGTAGAGGCCTCCTGATGAAGCTGCTGCCAGCGGCTGCGCATAGCCGTGCGCATGCCAAGAGCGTGAATGACGTGGGCATTGCGCCGGCCCTCATCGGCAAACGCGTGCGCCGCAGTGGCACGTTTACT
>JAAERO010000515.1 GCA_024230315.1 Hyphomicrobium sp. | reverse complement strand
ATCGCATTGCCCGTCGCATGCTCGCTCAGTGAAAGCTTTGGGTTGTTGTAGATGTTGCGGCACGAATAAGACGAAGCACCCACAATCCGCGTTATAGGCGAGCCAAGTTCCTCGCGTGCCGCAGGCTGAAGAACCGTCCCCACCCAGTCCGAAAGACCAGCGGCGAGCCTGCAATTCATGGTAGGTGCGGGGCGGAACGTCACCTTCTTGTCGCCACCCAGGCCACGCACCTCCAGCGGGGCAGGCGACCCACATGCACCTTTCTTGATTGGCTCAGCAAGATTGACGTCGGCAGCGATTGGCGCCAGCAGCCGTAAGCATTCGCGTAGGCCACTCGTAAGCTCCGCTTGCGTCCAGGCTTCCTCGACCATTTCGCCAGTCACAGTATCCTTATCTTCGCCATCCCCACCGGATGCGGTCGCATCGGGACTCTTCGTGGCGCCCGACACTGAACCGATGGGCGCTGTTTGCCCCCCCGGCGCCGATTGCTTGGCGTCATCGCCTGGCAGGAATGGCAACACGACGATGCCGGCTAGGAGCGCCAGCGAGAGCCAAATCGAAATTCCCGAGAGCCCTTTGTCTGGAGCCGCCATGCTTGTCTTTCGCCTCTGCAAAGCATCGAGGTCCGCTCGACGCCCGCCAATGTGCGCTGCCCAAACAACCAAATTTAAGAAACGAGCACGGCAGAAATAGGCTCGCATTATACTTAAAGAACGATGAAGCGGGCCCTTCACGCCTGATAAGATGCGGAGCTAACACTATAATCTCATCGGTTTCTGTCATCTGTTCTCCAAAAGACACTGTTCCAAACCGTTGCAACACCACGCGGCCTTGCATATGCGGCCCCGTTGGCGGAAAATGACATCGTAGAGTTCAGCAACAGCCCAGCACCAACGGGCTCTAAAGGGGGATCGTGCGTATGGAAGGTTTGCCCTTCGACTTGGCAACCGTCGACTGGGGCCCGGTCACCGTTTATGCCGTCATCGCGTTTCTCGCCGCTCTGGTGGGCAACGCTATCTCGTTTGGAAACAAGCTGTTTGGGGCCATTCTGACGGCTGTTTTCTTCGCTGTCTTCTTTGTGCTTTGGACCTATTGGCTCCAAGCGATGGTCGACTCCCCGGCAGCAACACCGCCTATCTAAGCCGACATTCCCCGGATGACACTGCATCGATGATGGAGTGCGCCAATTTCCGTTCCTCGAAGCAGGAACTGCGGTAATCAGACCCTCACTTGCCGCCACTGTGGCTGGCGAGCGTCAAGTCTGGCCGTTTGGTGT
>JAAERO010000514.1 GCA_024230315.1 Hyphomicrobium sp. | reverse complement strand
TGGCCGCCTTGTCGCGCGATGTCTCGAAAACATGGTGGCAAGACAACCACTCACGATGCGTCGCCTCATTCAAGACACCCACGAATGCCGGGCATTCGAAGGTGTCTCCTATTGAACCGGACTAAAGCGGAGAGGTATGGTGGCAAGATCATAGGCGTGCATAATTTGCGCCGGTGAGGCGCAATAAAATTCCGGCCATTATGCCGGGCGCTATCATTGTCGAGCACTTTTTTCGGTTTTCGACTAATCTCGGCCGACCTAGGAGCGCAACATGCCTGCAATTGCAGATAGTCGCATTCTCATTATTGCAACGCATGGCTTTGAAGAATCGGAGCTCATTAAGCCGCTGAACGACTTCAGCGCGAAGGGAGCGAAAGTCGACGTTGCCGCGCCCGAAGGAGGTGAAATTAAGGGTTGGCTGCACAGGGATTGGGGAAAATCCGTCAACGTGGATTTGAAACTGACCGACGTGAAAGTTGACGATTACGACGCCCTGGTCCTGCCTGGCGGGCAGATGAATCCCGACACTTTGCGTATCGATGACAATGCACTGGCGATCATCAAAGGGTTTCTCGCCAAAGGCAAGACGGTGGCCGCGATCTGCCATGCACCGGCGTTGCTGATCGAGGCCGGCGCCGTCAAAGGACGCAACGTCACCTCCTATATTTCGATCCGCACTGACATGATCAATGCAGGGGGCCGGTGGGTCGATCACCAAGTGGTGGCGGATCAGGCAATCATTACGTCGCGCCATCCCGGGGATCTTGATGCGTTCATCGCCAAGATCGTCGAGCAGGTTGAACAAGGCCCATAACCGCGCACGTCTTGAGCGGCATATTCTGTTGCGGAGCGTTGCTGGACATTAACGGTACCGATGTCGACACAGGGCCCAGCTGCTAGCACTCCCGTCTTGACAGTGCTAGCGGCTGGGCTCATATAGCGGATGCGGGTAGCAAAACCGGCCAGCGATGGCGCAAAACGGGCTCTAGCTTTCCGAAGCCGCGGCGCCACTGGCTGCCCGGTAGACACCTACATCGACAGACAAAAAGTTTCTGAAATCAAGAGGTTGATCATATGAAGTTCCGTCCTCTTCATGACCGCGTGGTTGTCAGCCGCGTGGAGGAAGACGCTAAGACTGCCGGGGGCATCATCATCCCCGACACTGCCAAAGAGAAGCCGATGCAAGGCGAGGTGGTCGCCGTTGGCCCCGGAGCCCGAGACGAAGCCGGCAAGGTCGTGCCCCTCGAGCTGAAGGCCGGCGATCGGGTGTTGTTTGGCAAGTGGAGCGGCACCGAAGTTACGATCGACGGCAAGGAGCTGCTCATCATGAAAGAAAGCGACATCATGGGCGTGCTCGAAGCAACGTCCTCGGTGCGCGCCGCAGCGTGATGCGTTTTATCGCTCCCCCTTTCTCACACATTCGATAGGAGTTGCTTCATATGTCTGCCAAGGACGTCAAGTTTTCGCAGGACGCGCGCGACAAGATGTTGCGCGGCGTCGATATCCTCGCTAACGCTGTCAAGGTGACGCTCGGCCCCAAGGGCCGCAATGTTGTGTTGGAGAAGTCGTTTGGCGCTCCGCGCGTCACAAAGGATGGCGTCACCGTTGCCAAAGAGATCGAGCTTGAGG
>JAAERO010000513.1 GCA_024230315.1 Hyphomicrobium sp. | reverse complement strand
CATACGTCTCCACGGTATACATCCCCGCTAACCCCTCCCGATTCGGAAAAGATCAGCCTAGCCAGTGGCCGGCTTTTAAACCGCCACGCAGCTGCAATAAGCCGCCGCTCCACTGGCCCAGTATTGCGCCGCCGTCTACAGCCTGTTATGTGGACCGGCGAATCCAATGAACATGGGGGCCGCGCACGCCCCTTAGGAAGTACTGCGGAGTAAATAGATGAAGAAGGTGCTTTTCACGGCCGTTGCAGTTTCTCTCTTGCTTGCTGGACTGAGCAGCGCAGCCGAAGCTGCCAGCCTTATCTCCGGCAAGAGGTTGGAGGTCAACGTCGATCCAGACAAGGTTGCGGCAGAGACCGCCGCGCTGTGGAAACAGTTTGGCGGCTGGTGCGCCATCGCCGAATGGCATCCATCCATAAAGTCATGCGAGGAGAGCAAGGACGGCGACACGGTCTATCGCATGCTGACGCTTGAGGATGGCGGCAAGATCAAGGAGAAGCTCGTCGGTCAGTCGGATATCAGCTACCGCTATCAGATCGTCGAGAGCCCGCTTCCGGTGAAGAACTACGAGGCGCAGTTTTCGATCGTGCCCGACGATGACGATCTCGACGAGGTCAACATCGTATGGGCGGCGACATACGATGCCGCCGACGGAAAAGAAGACAAGGATGCGCGCAAGACCATTGACGGCATCTTCGGGGCGGGGATCGAAAACATCGCAGAGGTGCTGGGCGACAAGGCGGTCGATGATGACTGAGGCTGGCCTGCAGGCGTATTAAGGAGACTAGGCACAGGGCTCGCGAGATCGTTCGCGGGCCCTTTGTTTTGGGCTAGGTAAGATTTCGTGCAAAGGCCAAAACAGCGTCGGCCGCAGCAGTGAGATTGTCCGTTCTGGTGAACGGGCTGCCGCGGCTGGGGCTTAGGTCATGATTGCCGTCGGCAGCCCAAACAATTTTGATCGCCGACGACAAACGATAGGTCTCCACCTCTGCACGGATGCCGAAGGGATCTCGCTCGCCTTGCACGATGAGCGCAGGGCAACGCAGATCTTTAAGGTGGCTGGTGCGCAGCTTGTCGGGTTTGCCCGTCGGGTGAAACGGATAACCGAGGCAGACGAGGCCGGCGATATGGTCTTTGGCGCGAAGTTGGTCTGCGCACAGGCTGGCAATGCGCCCGCCCATGGATTTGCCGCCAATCATGAGCTTTTGGTTGCGCGGCAGGTCTTTGCGCAGCTCATCTACCACCTCGACATACTCAGGGATCATGAGCTCCGCCTTTGGGGGCGGGCGGCGCTTACCGTCTTTGCGACGTTGCGCCATGTAAGCGAACTCGAAGCGGCTGACGCGTAAGCCCCGCTCGGTGAGCAGCCCTGTCATTATCTCGAGAAATGGGCTGGTCATCGGCGCGCCGGCCCCGTACGCCAGCACCAGATGGGCGGCGGCATCCTCAGGTCCGCTGGTTCGAATTTCGCTCATGGGCGCCTTGTCGTTCTGAGTTTAACGAATCGTGTCCACTATCATCGCTGACAGCAACACCACCGGGCACGGCCCTGGAGACACTAAGCGGTTGGTTTGCCCGGCTTAAGGGTGTAGGTCGCAATTTGGCCGAAGAGGCCTAATATCGGGGAGTATTCGCTATTCGACGGGGGCGGTCCTATGCGCCGGAGCCTAATCCATTTCCTGATCGCGCCGTTCGTCTTCATTGCTATTGCCTCACCGGTCTTCGCTTTCGAACCGACCGATACGATTGTCGTACCTGCGCCGGTCGAAGTTAAGAGAGGACTGGTGCCGGTCCCACCGCGCAAGCCCGAGTCTCCGAAAGAAGCGCAAAAGACGAAGACAAAGAAGTCCGCAGTCGCCAAATATCATTTCGGCGCGAAAAAGACCGCGGCTGCGCTCCGCCCCCGCTCCATTGGCTGGTATGCCAAGGGCTGCCTTGCCGGCGGCGAGAAGCTGCCCGCCACCGGCCCCGCATGGCAGTCGATGCGATTGTCGCGCAACCGTCAGTGGGGTCATCCCAAGATGATCAAACTGGTGAAACGTCTGGCGATCGAGTCCAAGAAGCATGACGGCTGGCCGGGTCTGCTCGTAGGTGATATTTCGCAGCCGCGCGGCGGTCCCATGATCACGGGGCATGCGAGCCATCAGGTCGGCCTTGATGCTGATATTTGGCTGACGCCGATGCCGGATCGAGTCCTGACGCGCATAGAGCGCGAGCAGATCTCCGCCACATCTATGCTCGACAAGACGAGCCTTTCCGTCAACGACGAAGTCTTCACCGACACGCAGGTCGCAGTGATCAAGCGGGCCGCTTCCTACCGGGAGGTGCAGCGCATCTTCGTGCACCCCGCAATCAAGAAGGCGCTATGCGAGAAGGCCGGTAGCGACCGCAGGTGGTTGGCAAAGTTGCGCCCCCTATGGGGGCACTACTATCACTTCCATATCAGGATGCACTGCCCCAACGGCGGTTGCCGATCGCAAAAGTCGGTTACGGGCGATTCCGGGTGCGGCAAGGAAGTCGACCGCTGGCTGAAAAAAATCGAAGCGTCGTTGATGCCAAAGCCCAAGCCCAAGAAAAAGCCCACCAAAAAATGGATACCGCCGAGCGAGCGCCGCAAGATTACGATTGCGCAGTTGCCGGCTGCATGCCGCCAAGTTCTCGAAAGCGCTGGCACCCAAGTGGCAGCCGAAGAGGTGCCGGTTAAAAAGCCGGTGCAAGCGACAGCGACGGCAAAGAAGTAGCTAGTCTGCCCTAACACCAGTGGGCAGCGGACAGGCAACGCCCGTTCCGTTCAGGCCGCAATATCCTTGCGGAACCTTTGACAGGTACTGCTGGTGATAGTCCTCGGCAAAATAGAACTCAGGCACTGGCACGGTCTCGGTGGTGATGGCGCCGAAGCCACCCTTTGCCAGCATCTCCTGGTATTGGGCCTTTGAGGATTCAGCCGCTGTGCGCTGGGTATCGCTAAACACATAGATGCCGGAGCGGTATTGCGTCCCGACATCGTTGCCTTGGCGCATGCCCTGCGTCGGGATGTGACTTTCCCAGAAGGTCTTGAGCAGTTGCTCGTAGCTGATGCGCTTTGGGTCTAAAACGACGAGTACAACCTCGTTGTGGTCGGTGAGGCCTGAGCAAACCTCCTCGTAAGTGGGATTAGGTGTCAACCCGCCGGCATAGCCAACGGCGGTAATCCAGATGCCGTTTTCAAGGCTCCAGAACTTACGTTCCGCACCCCAAAAGCAGCCCATGCCAAACATCGCCTTCTCGGTGCCTGGCGGATAGGGCTCTTTGAGAGGGCGGGAAAAAATGTGGTGCTCTTGGGCTGTGGGAATGGGGTTGGCACGGCCTGGAAGGGCTTTCTCAGCGGCGGGCATCTCGGTCTTCTTCCTGCGCAAAAGCATCGCAATCACCTAGGCTTTGGAACGGCCGTGCTCCTGATATAGTGGCGCGATCGGGACACGTGCAGTCCAGCGCTGCCCTCATGTTATCGTGATTGGCGGCCATGTTCGGCTGAGACGCGAGTATAGGGGAGTTTAAGCCGATGGCCGATGCCTTGGCAGCAATGGGGCAAGCTTCGACAGTAACGCCGGCGCCGAAGCGCGAGCAAACGGTTTATGAGTCCGGCGCAGGGCGCAAGGTGGTCTTTTCATTCATTTTCCTGATGTTGCTTCCGTTCTTTATCAGTCTCCCGCCGATGTTCTTTTGACGCCTCTCACAGGGCCAATGGCTCGACACGATTGGGTTGATGGTCTTGGCTGCCGGGTTCACGTTCATCATGGTCCCGGTGATCGTCGAGCTCATGCACTCGCTGCGCGCCCGCGTCGAGCTTGGTGAAAAGTCGGTGAAAATGACGCTGCCCTCAGGCCGCGGCGCGACGCCGGTTGTGCGCTACGCAACCCACGACATCCCTTATGACCAAATCCAGGCGGTCGAAACGCGTCGTGAAATCTATGGCGGTTCAGTCGCGCCGGTGCCGCTCAAAGGCGCGCGTCTCATTTTGAAGGATGAAAGCAAGGTGCCGCTCGGTTACGTTAGCGAGGCGAACACCGACCCCTGCTTGCCCTTTCTCGAGATTGCACGTCAGATTGCAGAGCGTGCCGGCCTCAGCGTCAACGATCGCGGCAACGTGCGCCGTTCGGTGCAGAAGAAGTTCTTTGGCTTCAAAAATGTGATCGTGGACGAAGAAGAGGGGCCAGTTGAGGAGGCGGAGATTGAGGCCCTCAACAAGAGCCATCACCGCTGGGTGATGCGGCTGATCGGATTGCTCGGCGTGCTGGTCGTGCTCGGCATCGCATTGGACATCATCTTCCCGCCGAGCAGTGGCCTGCCGCCGGCGCTGACGAGCCTCAAGACGTACGTTATCCCTGCCGACACCACGCCTGGCAACTAGCGGTCAAGACGCGCTGCGTTTGCAGCAGCGTCAGTTGATATGGACTTTGAGTTGGTGGCGGTGGCGGCCAAAATAGCCGCTAAGAATTGTGAGCAGGCCGAATAAGACGAACGTCGGCAAGTTCAAGACACTCATGATCACGGTATCCCAGCCCCATGCGGGTGCGGACTGTGTGACGGCCGTGCGCGCAGCTTCGAGCGAGTCCGGGGCCAGCTCTTTCCAATGACCGATGACGCTCGTTGTCTCGAACGGGCCCGTTCCATTCCACGCAGGCGTGGCGTCCGTGACGAATGCCACGACGGCAACGAGCGCAAAAAGGTTGGCGAGAAAACGAAACGCAGCCATGGGGTGCTGTCCTCCTTTTCAGTTGTCTCAAGCATTGCGCGAACTAGTGCAAGATCGTTCCTGATAGAATCGCTTAAGCCCTCGCCCGGGACGTCTCCGACAGATAAGTGAATCTTACTCTAAATCAGTCTCTAGGGCACCTCGAACAATGGCGCTTTTGGCTTTGTGGGTGCCGGCGGCGCGGCGTCAGGCGCGGTTGCGATGCTGGTCTGCCGCCTTCGCGGCGGCCTTTGCGTTGCCCTCAGGCCGTCTTGCAACGCCTT
>JAAERO010000512.1 GCA_024230315.1 Hyphomicrobium sp. | reverse complement strand
TAAGCTCAACGGCGTTGATCCGCAAGCTTGGCTCACCGACACGCTGGCCCGCATCGCCGATCACAAAATCAATCGTATCGACGAATTGCTTCCCTGGCGATATGCTGAAAATAGCTGAGTAACGACGGTGGCCGGACGCTTGCGCCGGACCTACCGGGGAGCTTGAAACGCGCCTGCCATATGGGTGCAACATCCCCCTTAGCGGACTGTCGCTTGTACAAAAGGATCGCGCCATCAAAGTGCGATTGGCTGTGCGCGTAGAAGGTCATCTCGGCCAACGATTTTTGCGAGCTGTTTGTGAAAAACGCTAACCGTCGAATGTGGAGGGGTCGTGACTTGTGATCGTTTTGTGAACGGCAAAAAGGGGCTGGCCTATATGCCAACCCCTTGATTCAAAACAGTTCTTAGCAGATGCCGACTTAGCGCTTGGAGAACTGGAAGCTACGCCTTGCTTTCGCACGGCCATACTTCTTGCGCTCAACGACACGGCTGTCGCGCGTTAAGAACCCGCCCTTTTTGAGTGCCGGGCGCAGTTCCGGCTCAAAGTAGGTCAAGGCCTTGGAGATGCCGTGGCGCACGGCGCCCGCCTGACCAGAGAGGCCACCGCCCTTCACCGTCGCCATGATGTCGTACTGAGTGTTGCGGCTTGCGGCAGTGAGCGGCTGTTGCAAGAGCATCTGCAAGACGGGCCGCGCGAAGTATTGCGTGTAGTCCTTTTTATTGATCGTAATCATGCCTTTTCCGGGCTTCAGCCAAACGCGGGCAATGGCGTCCTTACGCTTTCCGGTGGCGTAGGCGCGACCGTGGGCATCGAGCTTCTGCTCGTGCACCGGCGCAGCCGCCGCGGCGTCACCTGCTGGAGGCGCGTCCTTGATCTGACCGAGGTCGTCGAGTGTCTTGGTTTCTTCCGCCATCTTGTTACACCCTCGCGTTCTTGCGGTTTAGCTTCGCCACGTCGAGCGCCTCAGGAGTTTGGGCGACATGGTGATGCTCGGCTCCCTTGTAGATCTTCAGGTTGCGCATCAGCTTGCGCTGCAAAGGTCCGCGCCGGAGCATGCGTTCGACGGCCTTCTCAAGCACACGCTCGGGGAACTTGCCCTCAAAGATCATGCGCGGCGTGCGCTGTTTGATCCCTCCAGGGTAGCCCGTGTGCCGGTAGTAGATCTTGTCAGTGCGCTTGTTGCCGGTGAACACAGCCTTTTCGGCGTTGATGACAACGATGTTGTCACCACAGTCGATGTGAGGGGTGTAGATGGCTTTGTGCTTGCCCTTTAGGCGGATTGCGATGAGAGCGGCCAACCGGCCAACGACCAAGCCGTTGGCATCGATTAAGATCCACTTCTTATCCACCTCGCCGGGCTTGGCGACGTAGGTCGTCATGTGAGACGCTCCGTTTGTCTAGCGGTATCTCGGCCCCCAAGAGGGCTTTGGGCGACACCAGTGTGACGAGGCGGTCGCCGCGCCGTTGGGTGAGCCGAAGAACCAAAACGGAGCGTGGTTGTCAATGCGCAACTTGGACGGCATCGAAAAACACCACTAATACAACACGTTGGCATATGAGGTAAAATATTACCGCATAAGGTGTTATATTACCTTATGCTGATGACTCCCTGATGGAGGCGAAGGGAGAATAGGGACGACGGGAGTGCGCAGCTCTTTACATTGTCGCGCGTTTTCTTGCGGAGTACGAGAACTTGCTGAGTATGGCGTGTGCCACGCAGATCAAGCTGTGTGCCGACTGTCCTCAGAGCCTGAAATAGGTCGCAAATCGAGGTGCAATTGGGGCTCCAGTCCATACATGCTTGGACCAAATTTGGAGTGAGAGGACACGTACTATGAGGCATGCTCTTCAGCAGGTGGCGTCCCTTATCGCGTGCCTGACACTTAGTTTCGCCGTGTTAACGACCAGTGCCGTCGCTCAGGGCCGCGATGAGCCGCCTATAGAGCAAATCAAGCTCACTGAGGCGCATGTGGTGCATTTCATCGCAGCACAGCCAGACCTCGCCCGCCTCGCAGGAAAAATGAAGGACGCCGGCGGTGACACTCCCGACATCAAGGCAAAGCTCGATGCGATCGCCAAGACGCATGGCTTTTCCGACTTTGGCGAGCTTGATGAGGTGGCTGCCAACATTTCCATCGTGATGGCGGGGCTCAATCCTGATACCGGCGAGTTCAGCGATCCCATCGACCTAATGAAACACGAGCTGGAAAACGTTAAGCGGGATAAGTCCATTCCAGGCGAGGAGAAGAAACACATCGTCGCCGAACTCATTGAGGCGATGGAGACATCAGCCGCCGTGGTGCATCCGCAGAACATCAGGCTGGTGAAAACCCATCGCAATGCCATAGACAAGGCGCTGGAATAGCGCGCTACCCACGGAGGACAAGGCGCTAATGCAGGAGCGAGCCTCATCGGCAACAGGCCATAATGAGGGTGTGCACGAGCTTCTGATCGAGCGCCCGCAAAAGGGCGTTGCTGTTGTCACGATGAACCGGGTGGCAGACCGCAACAGCTTGTCGCTGGCCATGATCGACGGGCTTCACGCGGCCGTCTCGGAGCTTGCAGAAAATAGCGGCGTTGCCGCGATCGTGCTTGCCGCCAATGGCCCGGTTTTCTCAGCCGGCCACGATCTTAAGGAGCTATCGGCTCATCGCGCCGACCCTGATAAGGGCCTTGCCTTCTTTGAGACCACGATGGAGCGCTGCTCGGGCATGATGCAGGCCATTGTTGTGTGTCCCAAGCCGGTAATTGCTGCCGTGCAGGGAACGGCAACAGCTGCGGGATGTCAGCTTGTCGCCACCTGCGATCTCGCCGTGGCTGCTGAGAACGCGGAGTTCTGCACGCCAGGCGTCAATATCGGCCTCTTCTGCTCGACACCTATGGTGGCGTTGTCGCGAAACGTGACACGCAAGCATGCTATGGAGATGCTGCTGTTAGGCGAGATGCTGCCAGCCAGCAGGGCGGCGGAATATGGGCTCGTTAATCGCGTGGTTCCCCAAGACGAGCTTATGGACGCTGCCATTTCTCTTGCAGGCAAGATTGCCAAGAAGCCGTCCGCGACCGTCGCAATGGGCAAGACCGCTTTCTACACGCAAGCTGAGATGCCCCTATCGGGAGCCTACGCCTATACCACGAAGGTCATGGTCGAGAATATGATGGCCCGCGATGCCGAAGTGGGCATCAGCGCGTTTCTTCAAAAGCGCAAGCCCAAATGGAAGAGCAGTTAGAGCCCGATCGTTTCACTCGGAAACGCTTGAGTCGCGTCCAAGTGAAACGTGAATCAGTCTCTACACCTTTGGTTTAGGTGATCCACCCCCAGTGAAGTGGTCCGACTCGAAGTATGGGTTTTAGCCCTGAGGAGGACTGATTATGCCAAAGAAGCACCACAAGCCTGAAGAGATTGTTTCCAAGCTGCGTCAGATTGACGTTTTACATTCGCAGGGC
>JAAERO010000511.1 GCA_024230315.1 Hyphomicrobium sp. | reverse complement strand
GCCCTGCGAATGTAAAACGTCAATCTGACGCAGCTTGGAAACAATCTCTTCAGGCTTGTGGTGCTTCTTTGGCATAATCAGTCCTCCTCAGGGCTAAAACCCATACTTCGAGTCGGACCACTTCACTGGGGGTGGATCAGTCCGATATCCGGGCCGTGTAAAAGAACGAGAAACTCCTCGTCGCCATACCGGCACAACAAGTCGTTGCCACGCGTGTTGCGCCGACGGGGGGGGTGGGGAATTCTCCTACAGGACAGGCTCGCGAACGTGCTCACGCACGCGGGTCACCAATGAAGTGCTGCACAGTTTCGAGGAAGGCCGCGACCGAAATGGGCTTGGAGATATAGGCTTCGCACCCCCCGGACCGAATTCGCTCTTCGTCGCCCTTCATGGCGAACGCGGTGACCGCCACAATCGGAATATCGCGAAGCTCATCGTCCTCTTTGATCCACTTTGTGACCTCGAGGCCCGAAATCTCAGGAAGTTGGATGTCCATCAGAATGAGCGCCGGGCGATGACGCCGGGCAAGGGCTAGCGCCTCCAGACCGTTGCGAGTCTGGATAGTTGCGTAACCATGTGCAACGAGGAGATCGTGGAAGAGCTTCATATTGAGCTCATTGTCCTCCACGATCAGAACCGTCTTGTCAGCGAATGGCACCTCTGGTGTCTGCGACTCACTTGGGCTTCTGGTTTCCTGAAAGTTCATGGCTCGGCAGCTCGCATTCCCTGGGATCACTTTTGCACCGATTCTCACAAAGAGATCCGGCTAGAGTTTGCGCCGGAAGCCGTAACCAACAGTTAAAAGAATACTTCAGGGCACCTCGAACAATGGCGCCTTTGGCTTTGTGGGTGCCGGCGGCGCGGCGTCAGGCGCGGTTGCGATGCTGGTCTGCCGCCTTCGCGACGGCCTTTGCGTTGCCCTCAGGCCGTCTTGCAACGCCTTGGACGCAATTGGGGCGTCAGGTAGCCGCCATTCG
>JAAERO010000510.1 GCA_024230315.1 Hyphomicrobium sp. | reverse complement strand
CCCGCTCGTAAGCGTTCCACATGTGCGCCGCGGGAGCGTGAACTGCTGTATCCGGGTCAGCAAGCCGACGCAAATACGCTTGCAACGGCTCGGAGCGCTCGTCCTCGGGGAGGAAGTTGACAAAGTCGGAGAAGAGTTCGGGGCGAAATCGTTTGGGGCCCTCCACGAACGCCCATTGCGTTTCCTCTTTTGTCCCAAGGAAGACAGCGCGAAGAACGATACCTGTGACGCGCTCGGGGAACTTCTGGGCATAGGCGAGCGCCAATGTCGATCCCCAGGACCCCCCGGCAAGCAACCATCTGTCGATGCCGAAGTGCAGACGGATGCACTCGATGTCGGCAATCAGATCGTCCGTCGTGTTGGCCTCAATTGACAAATAGGGATGGCTGCGCCCTGCGCCTCGCTGATCGAACAACAACGCGTGGTCCCGCCTGGGGTCGAATATCGAGCGATGAGAATGCTGAGCACCGCCGCCGGGTCCGCCGTGCAGGAACAGTGCCGGGAGGCCGCCTCGCGCGCCGACCTCCTCAACGTAGAGCCAATGACCGTTGCCCACATCAAGCATGCGCGCATCAAAAGGGCGTACTGGCGACTCAGATGAAACCTGTTCAGGCATACGATGTGCTGCAATTCTTATGGGAAATTCCGAACGGGGTGCAGGTAATCCTATCGCCTTTCGACGGGATCGTTATAGGCAGAACAGGACGTCTCGTGCACTTGGCGCAGAAAAGCATTCCCTAACCTAGCAACTGCGTCGCAGGACGCGACAGGACCACACGCAGGCTCTCACACACAGTGCCGCGAGATCCAATCTCCGCAGCGTTCCGCAAGGCGTTCCCAGCCGGGCTCCAGCAACAGAAAATGGCCATGCCCCTGCGCTTCGTGAAACGTGGCGTTCGAACCGTACAATTGCGCGACCCGGCGGCCCGTGGCGGCCGAGATCACTTTGTCATCGGAGCCCGAGATGACGAGAACGGAACACTTGACCTTCGTACTGTCCACCGCAATCGCACAGCGCACATCAAACATCCAGAAGAAGAGTTCGAAAAGAGCGCGGCCGGACTCAGGCCCGAGCCTGTCAAACACGCGGCGTTGAGAGATTGGATCAAGCTTGTCGAGCGAATTGTCGGCCGCAACCTCGAACACAGGCTGCATGGACTTGGTCCAGAACGGCCCTGCTGCCATGAGCCCGATCGCCATTGCCATCTCATCGCTCGTCGAGGGGAGAATGCCCCAAGGCGCCCCCGCAGTGAGCAAGACGAGCCCGCGTGCGAGGCCCTTGGCCGCCAGTTGCTGTGCCACCAACCCACCCATTGAGTGACCGATAATGATCGGGAATTCATCCAAGCCTGCAATAAAGGCAGCCATATCGTCGGTGTAGTCTCGGATGCTGGTGTTAGCCAGGTGCGGGTCGAGGTCTGGGATGGGCCCGACACCGTGATAGCGCAGATCCGGTGCGTGACAGGTCCAGCCGCGACCGCGGAACGCATCAGCGAAATTGTCGAAACACCACGCCCCAGCGAACGCACCATGAATCATGACAATGGTTTGGCTCATGACAGCGCTCGATTTCCGCGCGGCACAGCATCGCGTGACCCTGAGCAATTTTCTAGTGATATCACGCCTAGCCCAGCACCCGCCCAGCCACGGCGTCGAGCTTTTGCACTATTGCACGATCACGCGCCTCAGGCGGGGTGATGATCGCTACGTCGAGCACACGGTCTGAGCCTATGGGGCAGGCGTGGTGCTCGCGCGGGAAATTCTTCGCCAGCCGGTCGACAAGGCGTTGCGCCTTCTCGGTGTTGTCCTTCATCACGGCGATGATGGACGCTACGTCGACGTGCGCGTGCTCGTCGTGCCAACAGTCGTAGTCCGTCACCATTGCCACTGTCGCGTAGCAAATCTCTGCCTCACGCGCGAGTTTGGCTTCAGGCATGTTGGTCATGCCAATCACGTCGCAACCCCAACTGCGGTAGAGGAAGGATTCGGCGCGCGTTGAGAACTGCGGACCCTCCATGGCGAGGTAGGTGCCACCTGTCGTCGTTTCGATACTCTCGGCTTGGGCCGCCTGCGCAACCGCCTCAACCAGAAGAGGACTGACGGGATGGGCCATCGAAACGTGCGCGACACACCCCTGGCCGAAAAAGCTCTTCTCGCGCGCGAACGTGCGGTCGATGAACTGGTCGACGAGCACGAAGTGGCCGGGCGCGTACTGATCCTTCAGCGAGCCGCAAGCCGATATGGAGACGAGATCGGTAACGCCCGCACGTTTTAGAGCGTCTATGTTGGCGCGGAAATTAATGTGCGTGGGCGACAAGCGATGACCGCGTCCATGGCGTGGCAGAAAGCGGAGCGGCAGCCCATCGAGCTCGGCAAAGAGGATTTCATCGGACGGTTCACCCCAGGGGCTCGACACCTTTTCCCAATGGGGGTTTTCGATCCCGGGCAGATTGTAAAAACCGCTGCCGCCAACAATCCCCAGAACGGACTTGCTCACGATGGCCTCCCTCGACGCTTTATCCTCACCGCCTCTTCTGGGAGGCGTGAGCCGGCACCGATATCGCACGAGTGGCGGGAAGCGAAAAGCAAGAAGCTCATAGCGCGCGTTGCTAGTGCTTGACCCGGGCCCAAATTCGCTTCTTGACCGCGTAAAGCAGCAACGTTGTGATCAAGAGATAAAGCAGCACCTGCCAACCGAGCCTCTTGCGGGTATCGAGCCTTGGGTCGGCCGCCCATGCGAGAAAGGCCGTCACGTCCTTCGCGTTCTGGTCGAGCGAGCCCGTGGCGCCGGAATCGGGCTGATACTCGATAAAGAAGTCCTTCGAAAGCGGCGGCGACATCACCATTTGATGCCCCGGAAAGGCAGCGTTGTAGTACATGCCTTCAGCCAATTCGGCGCCGGCCGGGGCGTCTTCATAGCCGGTCAGCAACGCGTAGATATAGTCGGCACCACCTTCCTGGTACGCGGTGGCTATGTCCGCAAGCATCCAGAACCAGTGGGTGTACCAGGGCGCATGGCTCTCCACCCCGCGCGCCTTAACGATGAGCGACAGATCAGGCGGCAGAGCCCCGCCCTGCACCGAGCGCGCCTCCTTATCGTTCTTGTAGGGCCCAACAATGGGGTCGGCCAAACCTGGCAGGCGCTCGACCATCTTGCCTTCGTTGTTCGGGCCATCCGTAATCTGATACGGCCAGGACGCAGCGAGAGCCTTCACCGCATCGAGCGGGAACTGAGGCCCGCCGGAATCGGCGAGATTGCCGAAGCGGACGTACTTGAGGCCATGGCAGGCCGTGCAGACCTGTTGGAAAACTTGGAAGCCACGCTGGAGCTGCGCCCTGTCATACTGACCACCAACGCCTGCGAATGACCAGTCGAGACGCTCAACGTGTTGTGGAGCGTGCTCTTCCGCGGCCAGCACAGGATCTGTTCCGGCGAACAACATCACCGCAGTCATGATCGCCGCGAAACCGCTCGTCGGAACGAGTCTTTTCATGGGTTGTGCCCCCTCAGCCCTTCTTCCCAGTGGCTGCCGCGCCGGCTGTTCCCTCGGGACCCAGAACATCCTCGGTAATTGAGCCCGGCACGCGCTTCGGTCTTTCAATCAGACCCATCAACGGCAACACGATCAGGAAATGCGCGAAATAGTAGGCCGTGAAGACGCGCGCCCAGATGACGTAAGCGCCATCCGCCGGCTTGGAGCCGAGATAACCAAGAGCCAGGCACGAGAGCACGAGCAGCCAGAAGAACCACTTATAGAACGGCCGGTACTTCGTCGAGCGCACTAGGCTCGTGTCGAGCCACGGCACGAAAAGCAAGACGCCCAAGGATGAGAATATGGCGATGACGCCAAACAACTTCGAGGGAATTGCGCGCAAGATCGCGTAGTAGGGCAGGAAGTACCACTCTGGCACAATGTGCGGTGGGGTTACCAAAGGATCGGCAGGAATGTAGTTGTCGGCGTGCCCAAGATAATCCGGCAGGAAGAAAACGAACCAGAGGAATAAGATCATGAAGCCAAAGATTCCCACCGCGTCCTTCGATGTCGCGTATGGGTAGAAGGTGACCGCATCAGACTTCGTCTTTATGTCGACGCCGGTCGGATTGTTCTGGCCCACAACGTGCAACGCCCAAATGTGGAGGCCCACGAGACCGACAATCACGAAGGGGAGCAGATAGTGCAAACTAAAGAAGCGGTTCAGCGTGACGCCGGTCACCGAATAGCCGCCCCATAACCATTGCACGACGGTCGTACCGAGCCCGGGGATCACGTCATCGAGGGAGGAAAACAGATTGGTGATGACGGTGACAGCCCAAAAACTCATCTGCCCCCAGGGGAGCGAGTAACCTAAAAATGCCGCCGCCATCATCGCGACGAAGATGAGAACGCCGATGATCCAAAGGATCTCACGCGGCGCCTTGTACGAGCCGTAATAGAGACCACGGAAGATGTGGATGTAGACAGCGAGGAAGAACATCGACGCGCCTACCGCATGTAGGGGGCGCAACAGCCAGCCGAAGTTCACGTCACGATCGATACGCACCACGGAATCGAAGGCATCAGCGGCGCTTGGCTGGTAGTGCATGGCGAGCACGATGCCCGTCAAGATCTGCAACATCAGGAAGAAGCTGAGGATGCTGCCGAACGTCCAAAGGTAGTTCAGATTGCGCGGCGTAGGAAAGTCGACGAGCTGGTCGTGCACGAGGCGGCCAATCGGCAGCCGCACGTCCATCCATTTTCCAAATCGCGACTTGGGCACGCAAGTCGATTCGTGAGCAGCCATTGGCCTAGCGTTCCTCAGCCGATCTTGATCTTTGTCTTTGTGATGAACTCGTAAATGGGCACTTCCAGATTGCGCGGTGCAGGGCCCTTGCGAATGCGTCCGGCTGTGTCGTAATGCGAGCCGTGGCACGGACAGAACCAGCCGTCGAAGTCACCCCGCTTGTCACTCAACGTCTGGCCCTTTGGGATGCAACCGAGGTGGGTACAGATCCCGACCATGATGAGCCAGTTCTCATGCCCGGGCTTTGTGCGATTTCCGTCTGTCGCCAGCGCCGAGGCAGGTAGGCCCTCGTTGCGCGCGATATCGTCGGGCAGGTCTTTGACGTCGACCGCAAGCGCCTTCTCGATTTCCTCTTTTGTACGGTGGCGAATGAAAACCGGCTTGTTGCGCCACATAACCGTAATCGCCTGGCCCACAACGACTGGAGCGATATCGATCTCGATCGAGGCCAATGACTGTGCGCCGGCGTCAATATTCATCTGATCGATGAATGGCCAGAGCGATATCGCTCCGCCGACGGCGACGAACGTGCCGGCAGCAAGAGTAAGGAAATCCCTGCGATCGGGTTCTACGACATCAATTGCCACGAGTGCCTCCGGTCATGATCGCTTGGCAGGAGAAGCGCCACATTTAACTTCGTCGACAGGCTGCCCGAGGCCTGCCGGCACTCGCAGCCCATATCCCAGTGCCCAGGCCTCTAGGTGCGAAGCTCGAATGGCCGATGGGAAGAGGCAAATCAGCATGCGCTTTTTGGCACTCTTCGCGGCGTCCCTCAACCCTTGGCGATCATATGTACGGGGGCAATTTGGCGCATGGCATTTTGCAGGCGACACAGTTGCTCCGCGCGCATGGAACAAGTTGACCGCGACGTTTGGTCTTACGTCGCGGTCCTCACTGAAGATTTCGAATCGATCAGATCGTTGCTCGGTGGTTTGGATCGCGCGGACGCCGCCGTCCAACCCCACGCCGCCATCATTCGGACGCGTCTTGCGCCAGGAAGCCGCCCGACTGGCGTGCCCACAGATCAGCATATATTCCGCCACGGTGTAGCAGTTCGGCATGACGCCCCTCCTGGACGATGCGGCCTTGTTCCATAATGATCAGACGGTCCATGGCGGCAATGGTCGAAAGACGGTGGGCGATCGCGATCACGGTCTTGCCGCTCATCAGATTGACCAACTGCTCCTGGATCTCTGCCTCCACCTCTGAGTCGAGCGCGCTCGTTGCCTCATCGAGGATGAGGATGGGCGCGTCCTTCAGCAACACGCGGGCAATGGCCACTCTCTGGCGCTGGCCTCCAGACAGCTTCACGCCGCGCTCACCGACGTGCGCCTCGTAACCGGTGCGGCCCTTGAAGTCCTCCAAATCGCCGATGAAGTCGTGCGCCGCCGCCTTCTTCGCGGCAACAATAGCGTCTTCAATGCTCGCCCGCGGCTGACCATAAAGAATGTTATCCAAAACCGAGCGATGAAGCAGCGAGGTGTCCTGCGTCACCATACCGATCTGGGCCCGCAAGCTGTCTTGCGTCACTTCAGCGATATTCTGGCCGTCGATCAGAACGCGCCCGCCGTCGAGATCATAGAAGCGCAACAGCAAGCTCACGAGCGTCGACTTGCCGGCACCTGAGCGGCCGACCAGCCCAACCTTCTCGCCCGGCGCGATGCGCAATGTGAGACCCGGGATAACGCTGCCACGCCCCGTCCCCAGGTCCTTGCCATAATTGAAGCGGATGTTCTCGAAGCAAATCTCACCCTTTGTCACGCGCAGCGGCTTGGCATTTGGCGCATCCACCACCTCTCTCGCACGCGCAATCGTCTCCAGGCCATCCTGCACGACACCGACATTCTCGAATAGGCTGGCAACCTCCCACATAATCCAATGCGACATGCTCTGCAGGCGCAAAACCAGGCCGACGGATAACGCGATGGCTCCAATTGTGATTGCGGTGATTGACCAGAGCCAGATCGACAGCGCCGTAACGGAAAACAGCAGCAACGCGTTGAGTATGTTCAAGACGACCGTCAATAGCGTCACGAGACGCATCTGCCGGTGCACGGCGCTCAAGAAGAGTGTCATGCTGTCTTGAGCATAGGAATCCTCCCGCTCGGCATGTGCGAACATCTTCACTGTGCCGATGTTTGTATAGGTATCGACGACGCGCCCCGTCATAAGGGAGCGCGCATCGGCCTGCTCGTGGGAGATGCGCCGGAGACGTGGCACGAAGTAGCACATGGCCCCTATATAGCCAGCGAGCCAGGCAAGCAGGGGTACAGACAAGCGCATATCACTCGATGCAAAAAGGATGACGGCGCCGACGAAGTAGATCGCCACGTACAACAGCACCTCGGCAATGTTCATCACGACCTCGCGCACCGCGACCGAGGTTTGCATCACCTTGGCCGCAACCCGGCCCGCATAATCGTCCTGGAAGAAGCGCATGGACTGGCGCAGCACGTAACGGTGCGCCTGCCAGCGCGTGCGCATGGCAAGGTTGCCCATGATGCCTTGATGGATCACGGCCTCGTAGAAAAACTTCAGAATGGGCAGCGCGATGAGAACGACAAAGCTCATGAAGAGCAGAAACGGTCCGTGGTCCGACCAGAACGTGTCGCGGTCTGCCTGCGACATCCAATCGACCAAATTGCCGAGGAAGCCAAAGAGCGCCACCTCGATCAGCGCCACCACCGTCGCGAACACCGAGGAGGCCACAATCAAAGGCCAGAACGGGCGCGTGTAGTGGAGGACGAAGCCCCACAGGGTTGCTGGCGGCATTCCCGGCGGCTCAGCGGGAAAAGAAGCGCTGCGTGTCTCGAGCCAGCGGAAAATGCGGGCGATCATTGGAAGCTCCAGAATCGTGCGGAAACCTTGAGGAGGCCCCGGGCCCGCAGGCTCCGGCGGCAACTTAGCCGAGCATAACGGCGTCCCGCCCACACACCGTGAGCCAGCGGTGAGACAGCTTCTCCCCTTGGCATTGTCGCTCCCGATATATAGGACGAATTCTGCCAACAAAAGAGGCGGCGAGGTCAGGATGAACCAACTGCACGACAAGACATGCGGGGGCCCTCACCTTTCGCAACGGAAGGAAACCGCGCGTACGTGGTTTGAGGAGCTTCGCGATCAAATTTGCGCGAGCTTCGAAAAGCTTGAAGACGACCTCCCCGCAAACGCGCCGCTTTCCGACCGGACCGCGGGCCGCTTCGAGCGCACACCCTGGGAGCGTTCAGACCAGACCGGCGCACCTGGCGGTGGCGGCCTCATGAGCCAAATGACAGGCCGCGTCTTTGAGAAGGTGGGCGTGCACACCTCAACCGTTCACGGCGAATTCGCGCCGGAGTTTCGTAAAGAGATCCCCGGCGCCGAAGAAAACCCGAGCTTTTGGGCGTCCGGCATCTCGCTCATCGCGCACCCGCAAAACCCTAACGTGCCGGCCGTGCACATGAATACACGCATGGTCGTCACCTCGAAGTGGTGGTTTGGCGGCGGCGCCGACCTGACGCCCGTGCTCAACCGGCGGCGCACGCAAAAGGACACCGATACGCTGGCCTTCCACGCCGCAATGCATGGAGCGTGCGAGCCGCACAAGATCGCCGACTATGTGCACTTTCGAAAGTGGTGTGATGAGTATTTTTACCTGCCCCACCGCAACGAGCCTCGCGGCATCGGCGGCATCTTCTACGACTACCTGACGCCGCCAGAGACGGACGGTGGCTGGGAGGCAGCGTTTGCCTTCAGCCAGGATGTGGGGCGCGCGTTTGCGCTGGTCTATCCCATACTGGTGCGGGGCAACTTTTCCTTAGCCTGGACAGACACCGACCGCGAAGAGCAGCTCGTGCGCCGCGGCCGTTACGTGGAGTTCAATCTGCTCTATGACCGGGGCACAGCGTTCGGCCTGAAGACTGGCGGAAACGTGAACTCAATTCTGTCCTCCATGCCCCCTGTCGTAAAATGGCCGTGATGGCGGGGTGCAGCGGCATTGAGCCCAAAACCTGCATTTGCCGTGGCGGCGCTGCATAGAGCACGCGTCGGGCCAGAGCCTCAAAACAAACGGACCCGCGATGGTGAACCGCCCCGGGTTTGTCGGAGGCTCCAACTCTTGAGAGATTGGAGCCATGACGAATCAGAAGGTATCGCCGAAGTATTCGCCGGAGGTGCGCGAGCGCGCCGTGCGGATGGTATTTGAGCACGTTTGTGATCATCGAT
>JAAERO010000509.1 GCA_024230315.1 Hyphomicrobium sp. | reverse complement strand
GGTACGCGCGACACGCCTCCTCCGTTCCGAACCGTTCCTCAAACTCAATCAACGTCTTGGGGAAACCGCGCCATAGCGCCTCGTGATGCGTCTCTGCCATTTGGATATCTCATTGATATCCATAGAGCATTCTTATGTGGTCGGACTAAAGCGGAGAGGTATGCAGCGCCGGCGCTGCCGAGACGTTCTTCATCGTCAACCACTCCGATCTTGGGGATGGGCTCGTCCGAGAATGCGGCACAACGGATGTTCCGTGTGGCGATTAAATCACCACTGCCTGGCAAAGGCGCCCTAACCCGCGTGTGCAGTTTGTAGGATCAATTCGAGCTGTTGTAGGTTTTCGCCTTGTCGGGCCGTGAGATTTGGCATCAGTCGCCGGTGTCGCCGCGTAGCCCGGCGCGCGCTTGGCGGAGCGGTCGTCTCCCCCGTGACTGCGCGTCAATCTGTTTGCGTTGCCTCCAGCAAAGCGTCCGTAGTCCAGTCTGGCCGGTGGTATTTCGTCAAGACGTTCCGGAGTCAGATTGAGGCCGGAGGGCCCGTCACGGTCACTCGCCCCGCGATAGTCCGCTACTTCATGTCCATTCCCGAGGCGGCCGAACTCGTGATCCATGCCGGCGCTATGGCAAAGGGCGGCGAAGTATTCGTGCCGGATATGGGCGCGCCCGTGCGCATTGACGATCTAGCCCGACTCATGGTGCGGCTAATGGGGCTTGAGGTGAAGAGCGAGGAGAACCCCGAAACGGACGTCGCCATCACGTATACAGGGCTCAAGCCTAGCGAAAAACTTTATGAGGAGTTGCTGGTTGGCGCAAACTTGGCAAAGACGGAGCCCCCCCGTATTCGGCGCTCGTACGAGCCGTTTCTGTCTCATGCTGAACTCGACAGAGAACTTGAACTCCTGGAGGCGGCCATAAAAAAGCGCAAGGTGAAATCTCTCCAAGCCGTGCTTTCGCGCACGGTGGAGGGGTACGAGGCGAAAATGCACGCGCATGAGGGCAAGAGGGTGCCGTTTGCCGTTTGGGGCCCGCACTCGCCGGCCTTGCACTAACATGGGTGCGCTTGCAGCGGTTCCCGTTACCGGGGTCAGACGAGTCGCCATCGTTGCTGCCTCGGGGCAGGAGCTTCGACAGTTCTGCGGGTCTCTCCTTTCGGAGATCGTCGCGCGTCGCCACCGCGTCTTATGCATTGCATCGGAATTCTCCAACGACGACGTGGAAGCGTTGGAAGAGTTGGGCGTAGAACACGCCGTCTTTGATGCCGAGCCGCTGGGGCTAAAGCTCTTTTCCGACCGGAAGGTGATTGCCTCGCTCAAATCGGTTCTCGCCGCGTGGGGGCCCCATGAGGTAATGGGCCTTGGGGCAAAGCCGATGGTTTATGCCGTTCTGGCGGCCAAGGGGGCTGGTGTTGACCGCATCGTAGCGCGCATCGAGGGTTTGCCAGAGCATGGATTTAGCGGGACGCCCGCAGGCGATGAGATGCCGGCATGGCGCTACGGGCAGGCGATGCGCGCGGCACATGCGGTGGTGTTCCATAATCGCGATGACGTTGGTCTGTTGAGACGGCTTGGACTGCTGCCATCCGTGCTGCAGGTGACGGTCGTGCCTGGTGCGGGCATTGATATGGAGCAGCATGAGGTCCTACCGCTCCCGCCGCTGGGTCAAGGGCTCGTCTTCCTGATGACCTCGCGGCTCGATCGGCGCAAGGGCGTTATCGAGTACTGCGAGGCGGCGGGTAAAGTGCGTGAGCATGCGCCGAACACGCGCTTCTTGCTGGCGGGGCCTGCCGACGACGGCGCACTCGGCCTGCACCCTGACGATATTGCAGAGATTGGTCCGGCGGTGGAGTATTTGGGACCTGCAAGCGATGTTCGCGAGCTGCTCGCCCAGTGCCACGTCTTCGTCTATCCTTCTTATTCGGAAGGGATGCCGCATCACGTTCTCGAGGCGATGGCAGCGGCACGTGCGGTCATCACCACCAACGTTTCGGGCTGCCGCGACACGGTCGACGAGCGCGTCAATGGCTGCCTTGTACCCGCGCGTGATTCAGAGGCGCTCGCCGAGGCGATGGCAAGCTTCCTGAAGCGGCCCGATCTCATCCCAACGATTGCACGTGCCAGCCGCACAAAAGCGGAGCGGTTTTGCGGAGAACAGATGGTCATTCGGCCGCTGTTGGCGATGCTAGGGCTGGATTGAGCAGTTCCGCGCCGGGCTTCGAAAGCTTGCGATTGGGCCGCCAAAAGGCCGAAAGCTAAGCTCAGGGCGAAGAAACGCACCTGCCGGATCGAATAGCTGTTTGCTCATATGGGCTGTTGAGCAAGTGGTAAATATTGCGGCTCCAAGCCCAATGCGATTGACCACGCAGGCGCTGTTTCCTATTTCACGGTCATGACAATACTCCCCATTCTGACGCTGCCCGACCCAATCCTGCGCAAGGTCTCTGAGCCGGTAGAGCGCGTGGACGACGAGTTGCGCCAGTTGATGGATGATATGCTGGAAACAATGTACGCGGCACCGGGCGTCGGGCTTGCCGCAGTGCAGGTTGGTGTGCCTCGCCGTCTCGTTGTGCTCGATGTATCGAAGGATGAGGAGCAAGACGGACAGCTCTTCATGACGAACCCGGAAATCGTCGCGCTTGGCCCGGAGACTCGCCTGCACGAGGAGGGCTGCCTTTCGATCCCAGAGGTTCTGCTCGAAATCGAACGCCCCAGCAGCGTGACCGTGCGCTACCTCGACCGGCTGGGCGAGTTCACAGAGCTCACGGCAGAAGGCCTGTTGGCGACGGCTATTCAACATGAAATCAATCATCTCAATGGCAAGCTGATTATCGACTTCCTCTCTCCGCTGAAGCGCGACATGCTGGTGCGCAGGTTCAAGAAGCAGGCACGTTCCACTGAAGCCCCCTAAGATCTCTCTCGGTCACTACATCAGCCGCGGACTTCTCCCATGACATTGCGCATCGTTTTCATGGGTACGCCGGAGTTTTCCGTGCCGACGCTTGCAGAGATTATGGGCGCCGGGCATGACGTTGTGGCTGCGTACTGCCAGCCGCCACGGCCCGCAGGGCGCGGCATGGCGGAGCGCAAATCACCCGTCCATTTGTTTGCCCAGAGTGCTGGCATTTCGGTGCTGACGCCCAAGAGCCTCAAGGGCCAAGCTGAGCAGCAGGTGTTCGCAAGCCACCAGGCCGATGTTGCCGTCATTGTCGCATACGGGCTGTTGCTGCCAGGGCCGGTGCTTACGTCGCCGCGAGATGGTTGCCTCAATCTCCACCCCTCCGCGCTACCGCGCTGGCGCGGTGCTGCACCCATTCAGCGTGCGGTGATGTCGGGGGACGAGCAGACGGCCGTGATGATCATGCGTATAGACGAGGGGCTCGATACCGGACCTATCTGTCTTGCCGAAGCTGTGGCGATTGGTCTGAATGTGACGGTGGGTGAATTGCAGGACGTCTTAGCGCTGCGGGGTGCCGATTTGATGGTGCGCGCGCTCGCGGCTTTAGAGCGTGGTTCGCTCGATTGCACGGCGCAGCCCAAATCAGGCATCACCTACGCGGCGAAGATCAGCAAAGCAGAATCGCGCATCGACTTTGCAAATCCGGCGCGCGACGTGCACAACTTGATCCGCGGAATTTCGCCATTTCCTGGCGCGTGGTTCGAAATCAGCCAAGGAGGCATTAACGAGCGCATCAAGGTGTTGCGCTCAGCCCTTGCCGATGGTGCAGGGCCACCCGGCAAGGTGCTTGATGACAGCCTCACAGTCGCGTGTGGAGATGATGCGGTGCGGCTGGTCGAGCTGCAACGTGCGGGCAAAAAACCGATGCGAACGGAAGAGTTCCTGAGAGGATTTTCGCTTGTCCGCGGTACGCGCCTTTGATGCGCGCGTTAATCAAGGCGGGCGAACGATCGACCGCAACTCGAAAACACGCATTAAGCTCTCCCCAAGTCCCCCTCACAGTGTTCGCCTGGAGTATGCTCATGCGTGTTCTCAGCTTCTTACTCATCGCGGTCGCGGCGATCGCGCATTCGTCGGTCGTCAGTGCCCAACAAGGACCTCCGCTAAACAGCGCCCAATGGGCCTCCACAACTCGGATCGAGACACAGCCGGTCTATGGCGCAGTTGTCACCTATGAATCCGGGGTTAGAGTTTTCCGGCCGATTCCGCCGACCCAGCATATGATCATCAACCCAGATGGCCAGGCCCCATTACTCTTGGGGATTATTGGCAAAAATGGCGTTCGTAGGTAGCGCTGCTCCGGGCGCATTCAACCAGCAGGCGGTGGGTCCGGGACTCCCTCGACGCCGCGGCATACGAACCATACCTGCCTTAGAATAATCTAGCCGGCGGCGTGACGGTTGAGATGCGGAAGCGACAACGCTAGAGCAAGATCGTTCTTGATGGAATCGCTCACCAAGCCCAGAAGGTTCCCGGCAAGAACGTGAATCTTACTCTAAATCAAAAGTGTAGAGACTGATTCACGTTTCACTTGGACGCAATTTGCGCTTCCAAGTGAAACGATCAGGCTCTAGGGAACAGTGAAACGCTATCGTGCGCGTCTCGCCACCTGAGCCCTTTCTATGCCCCGCTATCGCATTTGCATCGAATATGACGGCACACCGTTCGTTGGATGGCAGCGCCAGGCGCAGGGCCAATCGGTTCAAGGGGCGCTCGAGGGCGCCATCCAAAAGTTCTGCGGAGAAACCGTCCCCGTGCACGGCGCTGGCCGCACCGATGCTGGGGTGCACGCGCTGGGTCAGGTTGCGCACTTGGATCTTTCCAAGAACTGGGAGCCGTTCCGCGTTCGCGAAGCGCTAAACTTTCATCTCAAGCCTGCGCCGATCGCCGTTCTTGCTTGTGACGTGGTTTCAGACGATTTCAACGCGCGCTACAGCGCTACAGCGCGCCACTATCGCTATCGCATCTTGTGCCGCCGCGCACCGCCTATACTCGATCGCGGCCGCGTGTGGTGGTTGCCTATCTTGTCGCTCGATCATGAAGCGATGGGTGCCGCAGCACAGCTTCTCCTCGGACGCCACGACTTTACAACGTTTCGCGCTGTCGGATGTCAGGCAACGTCGCCATTGCGTACGCTCGACCGGATCGATGTCACGAAGTGTGGCGAGGAGATTCACATAGAAGCCTCCGCGCGATCCTTCCTGCACAACCAGGTCCGGTCCATTGTCGGCAGCTTAAAGCTCGTCGGCGAGGCCAAGTGGGATGCGCGGGACCTGGAAGCGGCGCTTCTGGCACGAGATCGTGCAGCGTGCGGGCCGGTGGCGCCAGCCTCTGGCCTTTATCTCGTACGCGTCGACTACGGGCAACTGATCACGACGAGCGAGGAGATCGCCGAAGACGATGATTGAGCCAAGTGGCCGAGCTCATTGGGCCATCGACAGGAACTCTTGCCGCGTAGCCGCATTGCTGCGGAATATGCCAAGCATGCGACTGGTCACCAGATCTGTACCTGGCTTCATGATGCCGCGTGCGGTCATGCAATAGTGCTCCGCCTTGATGATGACGCCGACGCCCTGCGGCTGCAATACATTGTTGATCGCATTGGCGATCTGGGCCGTCATCTTCTCCTGAATCTGCAAACGCTTGGCATACACCTCGACGATGCGGGCCAACTTGGAGATGCCGACAACGCGGCCGTCGGGAATATATGCAACCCACGCGCGGCCAATGATCGGAGCGATGTGGTGTTCGCAATGGCTCTCGAAACTGATGCCGCGCAGTATGATCATCTCATCGTAACCTTCGGTTTCCTCGAAGGTCGTGGAGAGGACCGTCTCTGGGTCTTCGTTGTAGCCGCGGAAATATTCCTCATAGGCGCGCGCCAGCCGGGCAGGTGTATTGAGCAGCCCATCGCGGTCCGGGTTGTCACCGGTCCAGCGAATTACGGTGCGGAATGCCGCTTCGACTTCTGTACGGCTGGGACGGACGGCTTGGTCCATGGGTAGGTCTTTGTGCTGTGGTTTCAAGAGAGTCGTGCCTTTTGTTCTTGGCGCCTTATACGTTATTTGCCCGGCTCTGCCGAGAGCTAGGTCGAGCTGCGGTTTCCGGAGACTTATCCTTACGCCGCCCTGCTCGGGGCCTTCCGATTATATGGGCGTTGCCGTCCGGCTTGGAAGATTGGCGGCAACACCGCCGCCTACCCTTATGGAGTCTTTTGAAGGGTTCGGGTTCCCTCAAAAATTTGTGAGCCCTACGCGACCGAGATTGGCCGAAGCCGCCCAGAAACGACTTGATCGCTGGCAATGCCCACTCACGGATAGTCGGGACGCATGCGGCCTTTGCGACGAGCCGCCGCAGGATCACTTGAACTGCGTCAAGGCGCAATACCGGCGCATCTCGCACAATGATTACCAGCAGGGCAGCACTCCCGAAAGAGCAACGTGTCTCATCTACATCGTAACGAGCCGGGATTGTCGTCGCATGGAAGAGGCGGCCGAAGATGGAGGAAAAACCAATGAGCGAACGGCGCTCCGTAGACGTACCCATCGGCACACCCATGAGCCGCGACGAATTCGAGGCCGCCATCCGCGCCGTGGGCGCAGAGCGCTATCACGACAAGCACCCCTTTCATAAGCTTCTGCACGGCGGCAAACTCGACAAGGGCCAGGTGCAGGCATGGGCCCTTAATCGCTATTGCTACCAGGATGCGGTGCCGCGTAAGGATGCGGCGTTGATCAGCCGCGTGCACGACCGCGAGCTGCGGCGCGAGTGGTTGCATCGTGTGCTCGACCACGACGGACTGCCTCCAGACGAACCCGGTGGTATTGAACGCTGGTTAGTGCTCACCGACGGATTGGGACTTGATCGCGACTACGTTATGTCGATGAAGGGCGCTTTGCCGGCGACGCGTTTTGCCGTGGAGGCCTACGCGCGCTTCGTTCGCGAGAGACCGCTCATTGAGTCGGTCGCCTCGTCTTTGACAGAACTCTTCGCTCCGTCGATCCATCGCGCGCGCATTGCTGGCATGTTGGAGAACTACGATTTCATCTCCGATGATGTACTAGCTTATTTCAAGCGGCGCTTAACGCAGGCTCCGCGCGATGCCACGTTCGCGCTCGAGCACGTGAAGAAAAACGCCAAGAGCCTCGACGAGCAGGAGGCGTGTGTCGCCGCCGTTGGCTTCAAATGCGATCTTCTGTGGGCGCAGTTGGACGCGCTACAGCATGCTTATGCGGAGGAGGGGCACATCCCACCAGGAGCGTTCGTTCCACAGGTCAAATAAGCACGAAGCCCGGAGAACGGGGGTGATTGGCCGAGCCTAATCGCCCGGCATTCAGCATGCCGCGCGCCTCCGATGAGGATGGTAGGGACAGCTTCTCCGTTAGGACGGCTGTGAAGTGGCCCTAGTTTACACCAACTCGCTTGATGGTTGGCACCGTGGTTTCGTCGGAAGACTTCAGCGACACATTCACCCCGCCCCACGGGAGGCTCTTTTTCGTATCGACGACGATTTCAGCGGATGTTACGCAGACAGCAATACGGCCTGGAGAAAACTTCTGCTTTATTTCAAAGGTTCCATCGTTGTACCGGATGGTGACATTCGCTTCGCCTTCGGCAAGTTTCTCTAGCTGGGCTTTTCCGTCGAGCTTGGCAATGTCCTTGTATTTCAGCCGGTAGCTCACCGCGCCCGCCTTAATGGTTTCGCGCACAAGGAAATACTTGCTCCCACGTTTAGCGGTGATGTTTGACCTGAACCAGTCGACGATGTGGTCGGCGAGCGTATCGTCGATAACCTCGCCCATCATGTCCTCGACGGTAATGTCAACCGAGATCTCCTTATTGAAGTCGGCCGAACCACTGGAAGACAGACCGGGTAGCGCCTTCTGAAGAAGGCTGTATGACAGACCAGCAGACGAAGCCTGCTTGTCGCTCAGGGTGTAATTGGAGATAGGCACGTCTTTTCGATACCCGCCCAAAGCCATTATTTGGGGTTCGGTGCTGAAATCCATCACTCGGTAGTAGGTGCCGGTCTTATCAAGACGGTAGATGGATCCGGCGGGATCAAATCCATTCGGGACCAGAGGACATTGATAGCCCTTTGGCAGACCAGGAACGAAATCCGGCGGGTTGGGAGGGGTTATGGTTCCGGTCGCCAGCGTTTCTGCGCAGCCGGCGAGCGCCAGGACCGCAACTGAGAGGCCAGTAAACGATGGGTATTTTCCCATCTCTCTTTAGCAACGCGATTCGTGCTGGGCGGCAACTCAGTATGCCTCGTAATCCCCAGCACATTTGTTCGAGGCGCTCGGGCGCCGGCACATCAACCTCATTGCGGCAGCGACATCGTTCCGCTTGAGGGGACGCTGAGGTCCTTCGATTGTTTGGTGTCGATTTGCGAAAGGCGTGTTTCCGCGCGCCCCTATTGTTGCCAGGGGCGCGCGCTTATCAATCAAGCCCACCACTGCGCCAGCGCGCTGAGGACTTGCAGCGGCGGCAAATGCGCTCGCCAGACCAGGTGCTCGGAAACGTGGTCAGGCACATCAAGCATTTCCTGACCTTTTCTTCGTTCAGGAGCTGCATATCGCCTTCCCCGCACTCCTCCCGTGCGTCCGTGCGCTCCGCCTCAGAGCTGCTGTGGCGCTGCAGAAAGGTGTCCACCTTGTCCATAATCCTCCATCCTTAACTCGTAACCAATCCGGTCGTGGGCGGCCCCATGACATTCCACACATGACATCCCGCCCATGACATCCCGCACTTCTCGTTAGAAGAAACGGGGCAAGGGCACGCGTCGCGGCGTTCGCGCCAAAGCACTCTCAATGTCTGGAGGCAGCTGGCTCAATCGTGTATTCAATCGAACGTTCACGAGATCCATCGAACGACGAGATAGTCCTAAGCTAAAAATGTCGAATTTTCAAGGAGTAGTACGCTAGGCCGTGCGGGCGACTGAACGCTGGTCAGTCTGAAGCTGCTGCGCGAGGCCATTTTTGCAAGAGATAGCTTGAAGTGCTGCGGCAATCGCTGCGCTCTTGGGCGTCCCGATGCTCCTTACTGATCGCCCGCCACAAAGCTGACAAGGTCCCGGTCGCATTGAGTTTGAGGTCGGATCTTTGTGATGTCATAATGCCGCACGGGGGGGCAGAGTTAACGCATGCGGGTGTTGCTAAGGGGCGGTTTCTCTTTCCTCATTGCTGCGTCCTTTATGGTCGTCGCAAGTGCCTCCAGAGCCGATGAGCTGCTGGTTATGCCATATTCGTGTTCCGTCTCTGGCGGCGAACCGGTGCTTATCCCGTCAGCGGATAAAGGTTACCGCATCATCGGTGGACGCGAGCAGCGAGAATTTACGGCGTGTTCTCCGGCCGACCCGACGAAATGCCGCAACTGGACGGTCCATCGCTTTGACATCGATTGCAGTGGAGCACGGGTGCCTTGGACGTCTGTGGTCACAGCCGCCGACGGACAACGGCGCGCCTGGTTCGAGGACGGCCGCCTGCTTGTACGGATGCCATGGACGTGGGCCCTGCCGCAGGGCGATCCATGTGCGCGGCTATCTGAGTTTGATCGACGGCGACCGCGCTTTCGCAGGCTTGCGCGCAGATGTGGAGTCCGAAAAGCGCGCGCTCCCGATTCCATCGTGGAGATGCCACAAGGTTTCGCGCCGAAGTTTGGGATCGACGCCATCTTCGTAGCCGGGGTTCCGCCACAAGCACCCAGTGTCTCCGTCGCGGATCCGGCTGCGGCGATACCAAGGATCGCCCCTGAAGAGGTGCGCATTGAAACGCCTCCCCTACCTCCGCGCATTTCTTCGTCGCAACGCCGAGCGGCGACCAAGGACACGCCAACAGATGCCCTGCCGGATAGCGCACAGGCTAGGGCTCCTGCAGAATCGCGACCGGCGGATGTGAAGGCCGCTTCCGTCTTGGCAGGAAGTCCAGCGGCCCCGACCATCATAAATCGGCGAGATTCCGACGCTGGCGACACACCGGTGCTAGCACGCACGGATTTGGATTCCGATGAAACAGCGTCGCGTGCTGCCGCGGACGTCGCCACCGCCAAATCCGATGACGGCGAAACACTGGCAATGGTGCGCTCGGCTCCCGCGGAGAACGAGCAGACAGCACAAGCCTCGCAAAATCAAAGCGAGGCTAGCGCAAGCGGTCTGGTAGGCTATTTGCGCGATCCTATGACGGTGGCCGTTTCTGCCCTCGCGCTACTCTCCGCCATTTTGATTGCAGGCTTTGTGCTCATGCGCAGGCATGACGCGTCGCAGGCGCGTGTTGTGACGTCACGCGATATTGGCTCGGTTTGGCTGGACGAAAGCCGTGGACATGTGGAGGCGTCCTCAGCGTTGATCGTTACGAAGGAAAATGGGGCGCGGCCAGAGCGGTCGGCACCAGCAAGAATCTTTACCCCGAGTTGGGGAGATACCGTCCCGCAAACCCGCAAAGATGCACTGCGGGTCTTAGGGGTCGGGGTCTCATGCGATGTCAATCAGACGGCGATCAAAAAGGTCGTCGATGGCCTGCGCATGAGCTGGCACCCTGATCATGCTGACGGCGAGGACGATCGGTGCGTTCGCGAGCTGCGCCTAAAGCAAATCAATGTAGCTTGGGAAATCATCTCAGAGGCGCGCGCTGAAGAACGCGCGTAGCTTTGCGTGCGCCCGATGAGGCCGTGCAAGTAGCCGCATAATTCTAGGGTTTGGGTGGTGCTGCCGCTCAGGATTGAACTGACGATGCGCGTTGATACCAAACTCGGCAGCTTCCTTTCGAACCGGACCAATTGGGGAACGTACTGCGCAGCCAGAGAGCGGGCGAGAGGGGGGAAGTGAAGCAAAATTGATCTCGTCTCAACTTGACTTATGAGTTGGTCATGGGATGTCCTCACGACAACAGCAAATATTGTATCGGCCGAGGCGAGCTGTCTGCAAAAGACTTCATCGTTCTCCGAATAGATCCGTGTCCGTCGTCAGATTTTAGCTGTCTGGATTTTCGTGATAGCCGCGGTTTTTCCTATTACCGGCGCAGTGGTTGCCTTCTACTGGGAATGTCCGATGCAAAAAATGATGGAGAGCCATACGGAGCTTCCGATGGGATGACTCCAATAACCAACGGACCCCATCCCATGTCGGCCAGCGCAACCCATTTGAACCTGAATGCCTGCTTTGGGTCCAGGCTGTGTGAGAACGCGCTTGGTCTAGTCGTTGGATCGCGTAATCACGCATCGCGGCCGCGATTTGACAGATTGCGCGGTTTGGCCTGAACGGTTCGCCAGAATCGGGCCGTGAGGGCCGACAATCT
>JAAERO010000508.1 GCA_024230315.1 Hyphomicrobium sp. | reverse complement strand
GGGCCAAGGTGGAAGGTGGTCTTCAGATCAGCACGCCATCGGGTTTGGGTCTGCGCGCTGCTGGCAACTATGACGGACTTGGTGGAGGTGACTTTCAATCCTTCGGCGGCTCACTGTGGGTCAATGTGCCGTTGAATTGATTGTTTCCTAGAACCATCGCGCAATGCTGGCCTGCTCCCCTGAAACGGGTCCAGTTTGACTGAGCGTAACCGGCAATCACCAACAGCCCAAGGTCAGGGACGCCGGACGGTTAGTAAGCGCACGGTGTGCACCGCCTGATCGCGACCCTCATTCCCTGCGGTCTTCACCGGATGCATACCCGCCTTGCTCCGGCGCCAACGCAGCATCTAGCCGATGAAGCCGCCATGAACTAACATGCCGCCTGGACTACTCCGTGGGGGCCGGTCATTCCACCGTCCCGCAGCGTGCTCGATATTGTCGCCGGAAGCCCCAATGGTGACCCTGATGCTCAGAACCGGCATTCATATGGGGAAAGTCGGTTCAAGACAGGCACATTTGGGGCGTCACCGCTGGTATCATGAAAAACATGCACCAAAGATTGTTCACCCCATGATGCGCAGCATCCTGCTCTTCCTGCTGCCGACCCTTATCTACGTCGCGTACATCTACATGACGCGCGAGGAGAAGCCGGATGCGGCGCGCGTCCTGCGTGATGCGCCGCTCATTTGGTTGTTCGTTGCTGGCGCAGCTCTCGTGATCGCGACGCTCATGGTCTTCGGCTCGATCTCCAGCGGCAAGCCCGGGCAGACCTATGTCCCGCCCGTCTTCAAGGACGGCCGCATCGAGCCCGGTCGCATCGAGTAGACACGAGCGAGCGTGATGGCGCGCGCGTTGGCGACGACGGCCGCCGCTTGCCTAGCCTTGCCGGAGCGAAGTGGCTGATCGCGCCCGCCACACGCGCGGTTTTCGCAACCCTAATCGCCGAAGGCGCCGAAGCCCGCGCTGTCGGTGGCTCGGTGCGCAAACTAATTTGCAAGTTAACGGCCGACTCGTCGCGGGATTCGGTCGGCTGGCGGATATAGGTGTCTGTTAGCACGCCTCCCGATCCTCCTTTGGTGCCTGCCCGCGGCCGCCCCGTCAGGGGAAACCTTGGCGGGCCGTTGGTGTGTCTGGGCCTTGTCCTTATGTAGGTCTGCGAGGAGTGCTCCGCACGTCCCGCCGCCGAACACCGCGATCAACGCAGCGGGCTCTCCGTCTTCGGATTCTGCTAGCTTCACTACCTTGCAGCCTGCCACACCGAGCGGGTCGAGACCCTTGCTGGCTGCGTGCGCTTTGCCCCAAGTCACCGTGTCACCGACTTTGATTGTCATGCGCTTCTCGTTCTCGTTGACGCCTCTTCGTGTTCGGACTCTGCCTCGGAGGTGGCCTTGGACACCACAGGTGGCAACGGCGGCCCGTTCATTCGGCGGCCTCCTGCGTGGGTGTCTCCAGTTCGGCTACGCGCTCTTTCTTCTTCTTCACAGCGCGTGCCTTATCGGCCTTCAACAGACCGGTCAACATCTCTTTGTGGGTCTCCTCCCACTCAGCCAGATCGCCGGCGCCTTTGCCCAGCTGGAAAAAGATCGCCTTGTCGCCAAGCTGCGACACGCGCGTGGGCGTGGGTGGTCCTCTAGGTTAAAGGCTTTCGCCAAGCGGACGGCGCGAGGGTTGACGCGCGTGACGCCTCAGTGCGCTGTCACGCGTGGGCCACCCTTCTTGTCGTCATCCTGCGCGGCTTGAGTCTCGGCGACGTCGTCCCAGCTCAAGCGCTCAGTCGGTTTGACAAGCCCCGACTTCAAAACGTCATCGAGCTTGGCCGCGGAAATGATATCGAGCTTGTTCTTGATCTCCTCGGAGATCTCGGCGAGATCCTTGACGTTCTCCTCGGGGATGATGACGGTCTTGATGCCGCCACGCAGGGCCGCGAGCAGCTTCTCCTTCAATCCCCCGATCGGAAGCACCCGGCC
>JAAERO010000507.1 GCA_024230315.1 Hyphomicrobium sp. | reverse complement strand
AAGCCCAGCGAAGGCACGCATGCTTTCTATGTCGTAAAGCGCCTCTTCGGCGCCAGGATCCGACAGCGCATACCATTGTTGCAGAAAATAAATGCGCAGCATCACCGCCAACCCAAACGGACGCCGGCCTTGGCCGGGCTTTGCGTAGTGGGGTGCGATCAACGCTTCGAGACGAGACCAAGGTACCACACGATCCATCTCGCCTAAAAACTTCTCCCCCTTCGTCTGCTTCTTCTTCGACTGATAGTCCAATGATGAAAAACCAAGCTGCCCCATGAGATGCTCCCCCTCGCAGTCGTATCAAGCGGCCACTATTGTCTCATGCCGACGGCTCCTTGATCAGAGGTTCCCTAGAGCCTGATCGTTTCACTTGGACGCACTTGAGCCGTTCCAAATGAAACGTGAACCAGTCTCTACACTTTTGATTTAGAGCAAGATTCACTCATCTGCTGGAGGCCTCGCGGACGCAGGCCAAGCGATTCCATCAAGAACGATCTTGCTCTAGTGCGGGAAGAGTCTTGCAAGTTGGCCTCACCACACGTTAGTCATCGCCCCTAGAAATCAGCCGCTGGGCTGCAATAGGTGCCGCGCAATTTTTGCTTGAGATATTAGGACTTAACGATGGGCTACAAGATCGCCGTTGTGGGCGCCACGGGAAACGTGGGCCGCGAAATGCTGAATGTGCTGGCCGAACGTGAGTTCCCCGCCGACGAAGTGTATGCGATCGCTTCGCGACGCTCGCTCGGCGCGGAAGTCTCATACGGCGATAGGACACTCAAATGTCAGGACCTGGAGCAATTCGATTTTTCGAAAGCCGACTTTTGTCTCATGTCAGCCGGCTCGACAGTCTCCAAGGAATGGTCTCCGCGTATCACGGCCAAGGGCTGCATCGTCATCGATAACTCGTCCGCCTGGCGTTATGACCAGGACGTGCCGTTGATCGTGCCCGAGGTCAATGCAGATGCTATTGCTGGCTACACCAAGAAGAACATCATCGCCAATCCCAACTGTTCCACCGCGCAGCTCGTCGTCGTGTTGAAGCCGCTGCATGATGCTGCCGGCATCAAGCGTGTCATCGTCTCAACCTACCAATCCGTATCGGGGGCCGGCAAAGACGCGATGGATGAGCTTTGGAATCAGACCAAGAGCAAGTACGTGCCGGGCAAAGCCTACAAGCCCAAGAAATTCACCAGGGAAATTGCCTTCAATTGCATTCCTCACATCGACGTCTTCATGGAGGACGGCTACACGAAAGAGGAATGGAAAATGCTGGCCGAGACCAAAAAAATTCTCGACCCGCGCATCAAGCTAACGGCGACTTGCGTGCGCGTGCCGGTCTTTGTTGGACATTCCGAATCCGTCAACATCGAACTCGAGCGGCCGCTCTCCGCCGACGCGGCACGCGAAATCCTGCGCCAAGCTCCAGGCATCATGGTCGTCGACAAGCCGGAGGATGACGGTTACGTCACCCCTATTGAGGCCGCAGGCGAGTTTGCCACCTACGTGTCGCGCATTCGCGAGGACGCGACGGCAGAGAACGGGCTCACTCTGTGGATCGTCTCCGACAACCTCTTGAAGGGCGCAGCGCTCAACACGGTCCAGATCGCTGAAACGATCATCGAGCAAAAGTTGATACCAAACGCTGCCTAATCGCTGTACGGCACGTTCACTCGTGTGAGCATCAGTCTCCGTTCCCGACAGCTACGCCGCTTCCAGCTTTCCGAGCGCCACGACAATGGCATTCAGATCCTGGACGAAACGTTCGCGCTGCGGACCTGGCAGCACCGCAAGCACCCTTTCGCCAACGCGCTTGGCAAGCGGGTCAGCGGATTCGAGCACGCGCCAACCCTCTTCGGTGAGCTTGACCGCATAGGCGCGTGCATCTTCCCGGACTTATGTAGCAAACGCACCAAGCTCGTAGTGGCATGATGTTCGCTGATTTGGGTACCCTGGGGCATGGCCGAGCCCCCAGTCATAAGCGCCTTAGTGAAGAAGCGCGCGCATCTCGCTGGCGATATTGAAGCCGCTCAAGCCAGGCTCCATCAGATGATCTTCGACCTGGAGCACTTGGACCAAACAGTGACAAGATCGCCCTTCCGGCTACAGAAGGAGCAACAGGAACCATTGCCTCTGACATTTAGAATCCACCCCCATCGCTTCATTTTCCCGGCTTGATTATCGCCTAAAAAGAATAGGTTTAAGTCTGATTGGATGAAATGCTAGAATTGTCAGTTCGTCTAGAGAAAAAAAGCATCGCCTGGGATAGGCAATGCACACGGGGCTACCCCCCTATTTGCGGGGGTTGACCGTCTTGAATGGGAGGATCCGTAGTCCGATCAAATTAGTCGGCGCGGGGCTCGTGCTGCTTGAGCAAGCCCATCTGGGCGATGGCGAAAATCATCGTCAAAGGCATGATTCCAAAGACTTTGAAGCTCACCCAGACATCCGTAGAGAACGAACGCCACACGACCTCGTTCAACACGGCAAGGAAGGTGAAAAAACAGGCCCAGCGAAAGGTCAGCTTCCGCCAACCCTCGTCCGTCAATCGAAACACCTCACCGAACACTATTTTGAGTAGTGAGCGCCCGGCGAGAAGGCCGGTAAAGAGTGCGCCAGCGAAAAGTGCATTCACAAGGGTCGGCTTGATCTTGATGAATTGCTCGTCTTGCAGCCAGAGGGTTAGGCCGCCGAACACCAAAACAAAAACTCCAGTTACGAGTGGCATCACCGGGACGCGCCCGAACAAGATCCGCGACGCGATGAGCGAAATTACGATCGCCACCATGAACCCGCCCGTCCCCCAAAATATGCCAGCGCGCGCATTCATCACGAAGAAAACGACGAGCGGGCCTACCTCGACGAGGAGCTTCAACAGCTGACCCCGCAAGTCCTGCGGCTGGCTATTATTCTTATGCGGCTCGTCTGTCATCGCACCTATTTCCCCCCTACCGGCCTATCAGGTGATCGGTCATTAGGTCGAACCCAACAATTAATTCCGTTGTTGCCGCCTCGGTCATCATAGCAACTCTAGCACCCGCTCGACCCAGCGCCGGCGGGTTTGCGCTCCGCCGACGCGGTCTTCGGGTCCCCTGTCGAGGGATGAACTGTCACGGCTGCCTCGATCAGCGCCGCCGATACTTTCTCCTGATCGCCGTCGGGAATCCTGTATCTCTGCATAATGCGAGTGAGAAACCAGGCGTAGAGCGCCGACAGCGGCATGACCAGCGCCACCTTGAACGCTATCCAGATTCCAACCCCATTCATTTCGAAGCCGAGAACATTGTATATCTTTTCGTCCTCGAACCCCACGCGCACGAACTCGTTGGCGACTGCGGTTGCAACGAAGAACCAGGCAAAACTCCAGGTAAACAGGTCCCAGCCACTTTGGGTGTAGTGAAACGTCTTGTCGAAAACGTGCTTGAAGAAGTTTCTGTTGAACCACAGTCCACCAAACAGGAACGCCGCGAACATCGCGTTGAAGATCGTCACCTTGATCTGCACCCACATCGCGTCCTTGGTCACGATCGTCATGGCGCCGAACACTATCGTCACCGTCGAGGCGATGAGCGGAAAGACTGGCAGGCGGCGTAGGACGATCCGCATCGCCACAATGGCCACCACAGTCGATATGATGAGTGCCCACGTGCCAGCGGCGATGCCGTACATCGCGTTGACGACAAACATCAACACGAGCGGGCCGAACTCGCTGACGATGTTGACTGTCTGCTCGAGATTGAATGGCATCAATCGCTTCAATGCGCTCATGTGCCTGAGATCACCCTCTTCGTTACCTATTGTCGTAGTCGGCGCGCTGGGGCGCCTTTTGCCCCACGCTAGCTAGCCCGCGGCAATGGCCTGCGCAAACTCCCCTGCGTCAAATGGCTGAAGATCGTCCACACCCTCGCCGACACCAATAGCATGCACCGCCAAACCATGTTTGGCGGAAATTGCGACTAGAATTCCGCCCCGCGCCGTGCCATCGAGCTTCGTCATTATGAGACCAGTGACGCCCGTCCGCTCACGAAAAACGTCCACTTGCGAGAGCGCGTTTTGGCCCGTCGTCGCATCGAGCACGAGGAGGACGTCGTGCGGGGCTGACGGGTCGAGCTTGTGCAAAACACGATTCACTTTAGCCAGCTCTTCCATCAACCCTTCCTTGTTCTGAAGCCGCCCAGCGGTGTCGAGCAGCAGAACGTCAGCCCCTTCATCTTGGGCCTGCGCCAATGCGTCGTAGACCAGTCCAGCCGCGTCGGATCCAATGTCACGCGCAACCACGTTGGAGCCCGTGCGCTGACCCCAGATCTTCAGCTGATCAATGGCGGCGGCGCGGAACGTATCGCCAGCGGCAAGCACCACTTTCTTACCCTCGCTGTGGAACTTCGCAGCAAGCTTGCCAATCGTCGTCGTCTTACCCGTTCCGTTGACACCGACGACGAGGATAACGTGCGGCTTATGGCTGTCGTCGATTTTCAAAGCCCGCGCTACGGGCTCCAGGACGCGCTCAACCTCCGCCTTTAAGACAGCACGCACGTCGTCGGCTTGAATGCCTTTCTCATAGCGCCCCTTCCCCAAGGTCTCGATGATGCGCTCAGCCGTGTCGAGCCCTAGGTCCGCCTCGATCAACACATTCTCGAGATCATCAAGCGTATCCTCGCTAAGCGTGCTTTTATTGAACAGCCCGGTGATGCCGTCTGAAAGTCGCGTTGAGGTCTTGCCTAGACCCGCCTTCAGGCGACCCAACCAACCTTGACGAGCGGGCGATTCAATTTCTTCCATCCCAGGATCACCATCGCTGGTAGACTTCGATCCCCATATTCGGCCAAGCGTGCTTTTAATCTTCGGGCCGCTTTCACTCACGCTAGCACCTCGCCGGAAAGGCGCCGCCCGTCGTGACCTTTGACGCGCGCGCACACAATGTCACCAGGCTGGCCGGATGCAGACAAATGTATTTCCGCGAACTGCCGCGTGCGCCCAATTCCCTCTCGCTCCATTAAGACCTCGACGTCCGACCCGGCTTGCATCGTAAGGTACTGCGATAGAACGCTGGCGCCTTTATCTCTGAGTAGTGCGGCACGCTCTTTGACCACGGTGCGCGGTATTTGCGGCATTCTCGCAGCTGGCGTGCCCTCGCGGGGCGAAAACGGGAAGACGTGCAAATACGTGAGCCCGCACGCGTCGACAACGCTCAACGACTTGCCAAACATATCCTCGGTTTCGGTCGGGAACCCCGCAATGAGATCGGCGCCAAAGACCATATCCGGCCGCAGCCGGCGCACTTGCTCGCAGAATGAGATTGCGTCGGCACGGCTGTGACGCCGCTTCATTCGCTTCAACACCATGTCATCGCCCGCCTGCATGGATAAATGCAGGTGCGGCATTAGGCGCTCCTCCTCGCCAATGGCATCCATCAGGTCCTTATCAGCTTCGACCTGATCGATAGAAGAAAGGCGCAGTCGCTGAAGCTCTGGCACAAGCTTCAAGACTTGACGCACGAGCGCGCCGAGCGTCGTCGAACCGGGAAGGTCCGCGCCGTATGCGGTTATGTCGACGCCGGTCAGAACAACTTCACGGTAGCCGCTTTCGACCAGGCGGCGGATTTGCGCAACCACCTCGCCAGCCGGTACCGATCGCGACGGCCCCCGCCCAAAGGGAATAATGCAAAACGTGCAACGGTGATCGCAACCGTTCTGAATCTGAACGTAGGCGCGCGTCCGACATCCAAAGCCATCGATCATATGCCCCGCGGCCTCGCGCACGCTCATGATGTCGTTGGCCTGTACGCGCTCGAATCCGCCGGTCGACAACCCGCGGTACGTCTCCGCCTTCACCTTTTCATCATTGCCGATGACGTGGTCCGCCTCGGCCAACGCCGAGAACTTCTCCGGCTCAACCTGAGCCGCGCAGCCCGTGACAATGATGCGTGCGTCAGGATTCTCCCGGCGCAGTTTGCGGATGGTCTGCGTCGCCTGGCGCACGGCTTCTCCGGTCACCGCACAGGTGTTGACGATGATCGCGTCCTTGAGACCCGCATCGTCGGCGTGCTTGCGCATAACTTCCGACTCATACGCATTGAGCCGGCAGCCGAGTGTTATGATCAAAGGCTCAGCCATCTTTCCTTACGAGAGAGTGGCCGTCCGGCCGGTTGCGTGAACAAGTACGGAATTAGGGCCGCGGCTCTGAAGGATTGCGCATTCGCTATCCTTCAGAGCCGCCATGGTCTTCTCCGGTCATACTCGACAACTCTGTCATTCGCTAGACTTGGACACGCGACAGAATATCCGCCGCCAGCACGCCTTCAAATTCGAGCTCCGCCGGCCCCGTCATCAAGACGCGGTTGTCGTTGGTCCACTCAATGGCCAGCGGGCCACCAGGCAGTTCGACGGTAACCTTACGATCTGTGAAGTTCTTACGCACGGCCGAGACGGCTGCTGCGCAGGCCGCCGTACCACAGGCCTTGGTGAGCCCCGCACCTCGCTCCCAGGTTCGCAGTTTGAGCCCTGAGCGCGAAGTGATTTGCGCCACCGAGATGTTGGCGCGTTCAGGAAAGAGCGGGTGGTTTTCCAACAGTGGTCCAAAGCGACCCAAATCGTGCGCCTCTACGTCGTCCACCCAGAAGATTGCGTGCGGATTGCCCACGTTCACCGCCGAGGGTGAATGCAGAAGCGGCTCATCAATGGGGCCAATCTGTAGTTCGATGCCGGTCGTATCATGGAAGGGTTCAGCAAGCGGGATATCCTCCCACGCAAGCCGTGGCGCACCAATGTCGATCGTCACGCGGTCAGCGCTAGTCGCCGTTGCACGTAACACCGCCTCCTGAGTTTCAATCGTGACCTCGGCGCGTCCAGTCTCTTGTGACAAAAGCAGAGCAACACAGCGCGCCGCGTTCCCGCACGCGCCCACTTCTGATCCGTCCGAATTGTAAATGCGCATGAACGTATCGGCTTTTTCCGATGGCTCGAGGACGATGACTTGATCGCAACCAATCCCTTGCGACCGATCGGCCATACGGCGGGCGATTTCCGTCGTGACCTTAATGGGCTGCACGCGAGCGTCCAAGATCACGAAATCGTTGCCGAGTCCGTTCATCTTGTGGAAGGGTATGGTGGCGGGACCGCTCATGTGCCCCATATATGGCTGCGGAGCATGAAAAGACAATTCGATAGAGGTTCGCCAATAATGACGATGCAAAGCCGTTTCGTTCTCGGACCCATTCTTGCGCTTGCCCTTGCATTCACATCGGCTTGCGACGCCGCCGAAAACACCAATTCTGCTCCGCCCGCCAAGCCGACCAAAGTTAGCGTCGAGTCCGTTGCCACAGGGCTCGAGAACCCCTGGGGTATGCAATTCCTCCCAGATGGCCGAATTCTAGTCACAGAGCGACCGGGCCGCATGCGCATCGTCTCCACGGACCGCAAACTCTCAGAGCCAATCGCCGGCGTTCCTGAGGTGGCAGCAATTGGCCAGGGTGGCTTGCTTGACGTGCTGCTCGCACCCGACTTCGACAAGACGGGCACAATCTACTTCTCCTATGGCGAACCACGCGAGGGCGACAAGAATGCAACCTCCGTAGCGCGCGCCAAGTTGGTGCTCGACGCCGACAGTGACCGCTTGGAAGACGTGAAGGTGATCTTCCGACAAGAGCCTGCCATCAAAAGCAAATTTCACTTCGGCTCACGTCTCGTTTGGGCGCCCGATGGAACGCTCTTCATTACGACGGGCGACCGCAACCACCTGCGCGATGAAGCGCAGAACCCGGCCAACACAATCGGCAAAGTGGTTCGTATTAATCCCGACGGCACCATTCCCGATGACAACCCCAAGCTTGATGGCTGGGCGCCAGAGGTTTGGTCCATCGGCCACCGCAACATCCAAGGCGCTGCCCTACGCCCTGAAACCGGGGAGCTCTTTACGCTGGAGCACGGCCCGCGCGGCGGCGACGAGTTGAACCACGCTGAAAAGGGCAAGAACTACGGTTGGCCCATCATCACCTACGGCATCAACTACGACGGCAGCACCATCACCGACATTACGCAAAAGGAGGGGCTGGAGCAGCCCGTCTACTATTGGGTGCCCTCTATCGCAACGTCGAGCTTGACGTTCTATGACGGCGATCTCTTCCCTGATTGGAAAGGCAATGTGTTTGTCGGCGGCTTGGGCGGCGCGCGTGTCGATCGTCTGGTGCTCGACGGCGACAAGGTCGTTGCAGCCGAAGCCCTGCTGGGCGACCGCGGCGATCGCATTCGTGATGTACGGCAGGGACCCGACGGGGCACTGTGGCTGCTGACGGACGACAAAAACGGCGAGGTGCTACGAGTGGTACCCGCAAGCTAGAGGCCGATAGCGCGCCGTGCCATAATGCCCAATCCTCATAGTCGGTCCTGTTGCCCATGACGATTTCGAGAACCAGCCGTGACCTCCTCAAGCTTTCGCTGGTGAGGCCGTGGCCTTTCCGTTGCCCTGGGTGCATCTGTCTGACTTGGCCAGAGCGGCAAACGCTGCGCCGCGTCTCGCAAATTGTGGGTAAGTGGAAGCGCCAAGTCCGGCGCCAGGCCTGTGACAAGACCCGCGACGAGGCCCAGGCGCGACTTGCAGCCTCTGCCGAGACCCCGCAAGGTTGACACACCGGCCGCCCCCGAGGCATTGTCCGCGCCAATCAAGACGGCCCTGAAATCCAGAGCCGCCGTCCTGTCCTTGGGATGTCCAATGAAGCAGGGGGGTCAACATCCGCCGGCGAGTTTCGCCCGCGGATGCGTTTTCGTTTTGCGCTGTCAGAGCCAAGTTTGCCGGCGCTAAGGTAGGGTGAATGTTTCAATCGCTGTCCGATCGCCTTTCTGGCGTCCTCGACAAGCTAACGCGGCGCGGCGCGCTTACCGATAGCGACGTCGCCGAGGCGATGCGCGAGGTACGCCGGGCGCTGCTGGAGGCCGACGTCGCCCTCAGCGTCGTCAAGGACTTTACCGAGAAGGTGAAGGCGCGGGCGATTGGCCAGGATGTCGTGCGCTCGGTCACCCCCGGGCAAATGGTCGTCAAGATCGTGCACGACGAGCTGGTCGCCATGCTGGGCTCGGACGCGCAGCCAATCGATCTCAATGCAAGCCCGCCGGTTGCGATCATGCTCGTCGGCTTGCAGGGATCAGGCAAGACGACGACCACGGCGAAAATCGCCAAGCGGCTCTCCGACAGACAAAAGAAGAAAGTGCTGATGGCCTCGCTCGACACGCGCCGGCCAGCGGCTCAAGAGCAGCTGCGCGTGCTTGGCGAGCAGACGGGCATCGAGACGCTTCCCGTCGTCGAAGGGCAGACGCCGCAACAGATTGCCAAACGCGCGCTCGATGCCGCCCGCCTTGGCGGTTACGACGTCGTCATGCTCGATACCGCGGGCCGCATCCACGTTGACGAAGCCCTGATGGCGGAGACGGCAGAAATCCGCGACATCGCGCATCCACATCAAACGCTGCTCGTCGCAGATAGTCTCACCGGTCAAGACGCCGTCAACGTCGCCAAGTCGTTTGACGAACGCATTGGCATCTCAGGCATCGTGCTGACGCGCGCCGATGGTGATGCGCGTGGCGGCGCTGCGTTGTCCATGCGCGCCGTCACCGGAAAGCCGATCAAGCTTCTGGGCGTGGGCGAACAGTGGGACGCGCTGGAAGACTTCCACCCTGCGCGCGTTGCTTCGCGCATCCTAGGCATGGGCGACGTTGTCTCGCTGGTTGAGAAAGCCGCCGAAACGATCGACGTCGAAAAAGCCCAGAGGATCGCCCAGAAGATGAAGAAGGGCGTCTTCGATCTGGAGGACATGGCCGAGCAGCTGAAGCAAATGCAAAAGATCGGCGGCATGTCGAGCGTGCTGGGGATGATGCCCGGCATGGGCAAGATCAAGTCGCAGATGGCCAATGCGAACGTCGATGAAAGCATTCTCACACGTCAACACGCCATCATCGGCTCGATGACGCCATACGAGCGGCGCAACCCCAAGGTGCTCAACGCGAAGCGCAAACGGCGCGTTGCGGCCGGCTCGGGCACCAAGGTCGAGGAAATAAACCGCCTCATCAAGATGCATCGGCAGATGGCCGACATGATGAAGACGCTTGGCCGCAACAAGGGCATGCTCAACTGCATGATGGGCACCAGCAGCGCGCCGAGCGATGCGGAGATGGCCGCCATGCAGGACGAGCTGCAAAAACTCGACCCCAAGGCGCTCGATCAACTCCCGAAGGATCTCAAGAACGCGCTTCCCAAAGGATTGTCCGGACTGGGCTCCGGCGGCGCACTGCCCGCAGGGCTGCCGGGCCTCGGCGGCATGCCCGGCTTAAGTGGCGGCTCGATGAAATTCCCCGGTCTTCCGGGAAAGAAGAAGTAACTCAGATCAACTTGCAATGAAGGAAGAACAGCAATGTCCGTAAAAATTCGCCTTGCACGCGGAGGAGCCAAAAAGCGGCCCTACTATTACATCGTCGCCGCCACCACGACGTCGCCTCGCGATGGTCGCTACATCGAGCAGGTCGGCACCTTTAATCCGATGCTCAAGAAGGACGATGAGACCCGCGTCAAACTCAATATCGAGCGCTGCAAGTACTGGCTGTCAGTCGGCGCGCTGCCGACAGACCGCGTCGCGCGCTTTCTCGATGCGGCGGGGCTCTTCAAGCGCACGCTGTCGAACAACCCCATCAAGGCCAAGCCGGGGAAGAAGCGCCTTGAGCGTGAGGCCGCAGCCGCTGAGAAGACCAAGGAGGCCACAGAGGCCCCGGCCGAGACGCCTGCGGAGCCGGCAGCCGAGTCGGGCGAGTCAGCGGCATAAGGTTAAGTGCGCTGGGGTCAAAACCACGGCCCCGGCGTCAACCCGCCCACGGCAGGGCCGACGCTTCAACACAACCTGTACGGACCGTGTTTAGAATAATCAACCATAGCGCGCGCAACATCTTGCATGGGTTTCTTCCCTCACTACCGTACCTGTGAGGAGTAAGGGGCCCCAGAGGGATGCTGGAAGACGGGACCTATGGTTTGGACTACCGGGCTCAGGACGCCCGCGGGGAGGATGGCGGGCGGGCGCTTGCCATCCTGCGTGACGGTAAGATCCTCGGCTCCGACCCGTGGGGCGGTCTATTTACCGGCCTCTACGATTACGACCCTCGCGACTGCCTCAACAAAGTGCGCCTGCGCTTCGACGTGCCCCCCGAAGGCGTCCTTGTGACCGGATTTTGCGCTGGTCCAAAAGGCGCAACACTGGATATCGTCGGCACATTCGAACGGACCGCGTCAAAGATGGTAACGGTGGTGGACGTATGCGGCACCCCTGTTGAGGTGCAGCTCACCTACCTCGGACCGCTCCCCGGCGAAAAGACCAATGGGCGCCCAGCACCGTGTGGCAATGAGCGATAAAGACCGCCGTATCCTCTTGGGTCGCATCGCCGGCCCCCACGGCATTCAAGGCAACGTCGTCATCGAGACCTATACAGGTGATCCACAAGGTATTGCTGCCTACGGTCCACTCGAAACGGAGGACGGAATTCGGCAACTCGCTATCTCGATTGTTCGCGTTACGCCCAAGGGCGTGATTGCCTTGGTTGAAGGCGTTAGCGATCGCACGGGTGCCGAAGCTCTTAAGGGCCTCAAGCTTTATATCGATCGTGACCGGCTCCCCGCAGCGACAGAGGGTGAGTTTTATCAAACCGACCTAGTCGGTCTCAAAGCGGCGGATCGCAACGGTCAATGTATCGGGACCGTCGTCGCCGTGCAGAATTATGGAGCCGGAGATCTGCTTGAGATCCGCCTTGAGGGAAAGCGCAAGACAGAACTCGTTCCCTTCACAGATGCGTTTGTACCGCTCATCGACGTCCCTGGCGGACGGGTGGTCGTTGTGCTGCCAGGTGACAAACCGGAAACGGACTAGAGCCTGATCGTTTCAGTTGGACGCGGCTCAAGCGTTTCCAAGTGAAACGTGAATCAGTCTCTACACTTTTCATTTAGAGCAAGATTCACGTGTCAACGGCGGAGTAAAAACCGGCCACCGTGGCGGAGTAACATTAGGCCAGCTGATGTAGGGGCGGTTGAAGCAGGAAGGCCCCTTTAGCTAAAGGGGCCTTCTTGTTTTCGGCGGTTGGTGTGGTGCTGTCAGGTT